>NZ_CP034234.1:1500000-1722938 GCF_003931795.1 Erysipelothrix piscisicarius
CATTGCAACGCCAACACTTGATACAAAACTAATCAAGAGCGGAACTGCTGCATAACTCCAAACAAAACCACGCTCAAGTTCGGGTGTAAGATACATAATGCGATATGCATTATAGATAAGTGTTGGAATCATGTAGAAGCCCATGATAAGCCCTAAGATTGAACCCAAAATCCATGCAAGACCTGTAAAACCAACAAACTTCATTGCAGAAGCAAACCAAGAGTATCCAAGCGCTTTATAGACACCCATTTGCATGCGTGATTCATCAACCATTCGGGTTACAGTACTGAGCGTTACAAGAATTGCAACACCAAAGAAGATTAATGGAAAGACCTGACCAATCGCTTCAATACGGTCACTATCTTGGTAAAACTCACGATATCCAATTAGCACATCTTCCCGATCAAGCAGATAGAGTTTCCCATGATCTGCTTCTTCAAGCTCTTGTAATCCTTCATCAATTTCTTTTTGACCCGACTCAATTTGGTCATATGCTTCTGTTTTTTTAAGATTAAATGCTTGTTCTGCCTCGGTTAAACTTTTTAATCCTTGATTATATTCTTGAATTCCTTTTTGAATACGTTCTTGACCCGCTTTAAATTCTACCTTACCCTGTTCAAGACGCTCATATCCTGTTTTAATTTCTGTTTCGTTTTGATCAAGTTCCAGCTTCGTCGCGTTAAGCGTTGCTTCTGCTTTATCAAACGATGCAATCGCCGTCAACGCTTCTGTTTTTTGAGGTTCAGGCAGTGAGTCGACAATTTCTTTTAATGCATCAATTTCTGGACGTTTTGACTCTAAAGATTCTAACCCCGAAGTATATTGGGCCTTCCCTTCTTCAAGTTCTGTTTCATATCCTTTTAGAATATTCTCACGCTCACCCACCGTTTGCGCAAAACGACGCACGGCACTGTCAATCTTTGTTTGTAAATCACCAGGTCCAGGCTGCGATGATAATTCAAGAATGCCATTTTCAAGTTCTTCATGGGCATCTTGCAGTTGAAGCTTGGACTGCGTGAGGGCTTGAGCCCCTTTCGCAAATTCACGATCTGCTTCAAGACGTTTTTGATCTAATTCTTCTTGCGCACCTTGGAGTTTTTCAAACGCCGGTTTAGAAGCACGATCAAATCGTTGTGAGGATAGCGATGCTTCATGGTCTTTAATCCGTTGCTTTTGATCTTCGACATCCGCGCCCTCTGCAAATACAAATCGCGCACTGGTGAACACGTCAATCTCTTTATCCAGATCAAATCCATACATAAATCCTAAAACATTACCCGAGCCTACTTTACTCTGTCCACGTTCTAAATTCATATACAGACTTGATTCCGCAAACCCAACTATTTTTAGATTTGCAGGTCTAAAGACATCATTTTTCTTTAACTTTATTGTGTCCCCCAACGAAAATCCACGGTGCTCTTGGAGCACTTTATCCACGACCACTTCGTTTTTGTGACTCGGCATCCTCCCGTCAACAAGTGTAATGTCTTTTTCTGTCTGATCGTTTAGGTCAATAACTTTCATAACCCCATCAACATCACGCAGATTCATAAAAGCATCGCCATCATAGACCCCGACGGCATCACCATCGACAATGTCACTCAGTTGATCCAACATGGCTTGATCGATACCAAGACTGTGACGGTATTCTAAATCCATCACTTCGCTTTCTTTCATATAACGATTACCGGTTGCACGCATATCGTATCCAGTTACACGAATCCCAACAAAAAAACCAACCCCCAACGCGGTGATTATAAGGATCGCAACAAACTGAAACCATTTCGCCTTAATTTCGCGTAGGATATCTTTTACCATGAGATGTCATCCACTGACTTTACATCATCATTAACCCAATTACGTTCGACTCTACCGTTTTTAATCTCGATAACGCGATCAGCAATTTGTGTAATGGTTTGATTATGCGTAATAATCACCACGGTCATATTATAAATATCGGAACAATCACGTAAAACACGCAGCACCTGTTGCCCTGTTTCTGTATCAAGTGCACCGGTTGGTTCATCACAAAGAAGTAACTTCGGATTCTTTGCAATCGCTCGTGCAATCGCCACCCGTTGTTGTTCACCACCGGACATTTGTGCTGGGAAATTTCCCATCCGTTTATCAAGACCAACTTGTTCTAAAATCATCTGGGGATTTTTTGCATCGTTACAAATTTGGGTTGCCAGTTCAACATTCTCTAACGCTGTAAGGTTTGGAATTAAATTATACGACTGAAAAACAAAACCCACATCGTCACGACGGTACGCCGTCATTTCGCGATCACTCATTCCAGTGATTTCTTTTTCATCAATTGTAACTGTACCGGAAGTGGGCGAATCCATCCCTCCAATAATATTCATCACCGTTGTCTTTCCTGCACCAGATGGTCCTACAATGACAATAAACTCACCTTTATTAATCGAAAAATCAACCCCTGCACAGGCTGATATTTCAACATTTCCAACTTTATATATTTTTGTAATATCTTTAACTTCAATATAACTCATACTGCATTAACCTCCTTGATGCAATTCAACAGTGATTTTTGTGTATTGGGAAGTGTTCCTTCGATGACACGATCCAAACACAGATTGAGATACTGATTTATCCTTTTTCCTTCAATGCCCAACTTTTTTAAATCTGATGCCGAGATATCAAGATCTCGTATGGATGTGGGGCGTTTTTGACTGATAACTTCATCAATAATATGATTGATATGCGTGCAACGCTGTAATTGATACTGCGCACCCAATCCTTTTGCCAAGTTATCTGCGCGCTTCACAATCATCAAATCTCGAACCCAATCGATACCATGAACCCGAATAAGTTGCTGGATTTGTGCCGACTCGGGTTGAATTTTTAAATCGTGTTCGAGAATCAATCGCTCTAAATATGTGACTTTCTTTTTTGAATATTGAAACCCTTCAAAGAAAGGACGTGCGATGACACCGCTTGCTTGCGCATGACCGGGATAATGAGCAATTCCAGAATCGTCTACAGTTTGCACAAAGACCTTTCCTAAATCATGAAACAATCCAACCAACTTTAAATCCATTCGATTGGGAATTCCTTGTACGGTACGAATCGTGTGCTCGTAAAGGGTGTATTCATGAAATGGATTCTGTTGATCAAACGCGAGTGTATCCTTTAACGGTGGAAATACCGTCATTAAAAACTCGGGACAAAGCAAACTCGTCTCTACAAAATAGGGCCCATTTAGATATCGCGTAAGGTCTGGATAAAGTTGCACAAGCTTCAATCGGTGAAGCGACTCCAACTGATTCTGAGCTGCATGCAACGTTTTCGCCTCGATGTCAAAACCAAGCTCAGATTTAAATCGATACAAACGTGCAAGACGCAATACATCTTCTCCGAAACGAACCTTTGGGTCGCCAATGACCCTTAACTTACGATTGTGTAAATCGTCAACACCCTGATGGTAATCAACCAAACCATGCCGTGGATGATAATAAAGCGCATTGACCGTAAAATCACGACGCAATGAATCATCATAGAGATGATTGATAAACTCGACGCGTGATGGACGTCTGCCATCTTCATAATCACCCTCAAGTCGCATAGTAGAAATTTCAAAATGCTCTTCATCCACCCTAAACTTAATACCATAATCGTGACCAATCGGTTCAATTGAATAATTTTTATAAATTTTTAGAAGTTGTTCGGGTAAAGCGTTAGTACATAAGTCAATATCAAATGATCGATGGCCCATAAGCGCATCACGAACAACCCCACCAACCACAAAAGCTTCAAAACCTCGGTCAGTAAGTTCCATCATTACAGATTCGATTTGTTGAGATAACGTAATCATTTGCATCAACTCCATATAAATTATAACACCCTTCGCACGAAGGTGAGCATTGTTCACCAAAAATTAACAAATCAAAAAAAAGAGGAATTACCCTCTTTTTTATTTAACACTAATCTTATTCGAAAGCTGTTCTTCAACTTTTGTCGGTAAAGTAATTGATAAGATACCGCGTTCGTAAGTTGCATCAATGGCATTTGCATCAACATCCGCAAAGCGAATTTGTCTTTTAACGCTCTTTTGATTTCGTGAACGATAGAAATAATTCTTTTCTTCTTTTTCTTCAGATGTGCGATGTTCTGCTTTAATAGATAAGATGTCACCACTAAATTCTACATCAATATCTTCTTTTTCAAATCCAGGCATCTCAATATCAACATGATAATTCCCAGATTCACGATAAATATCAATTCCGGTGCCAAAGCCTGCATTATTCATAAAATCATCACCAAATAAGCTTTCTAAAAGTGTTGTCGGTCTAACTGTTTGTTTCATATGTCCGCCTCCTATTTTAGCACTCGCTTATACAGAGTGCTATTACACCTTTAGTATATCACATTCATTAGCACTGTCAATACATGAGTGCTAATTCGTGAATAATTAGGGATACCTTTCTTGACACCATAATTAATCATGAGTATAATACCAATTAAATTAGGTGGCCCTAATTTAATATAGGAGGTCTTATAATGGCTATTTCAAAATCATTATTATCCGAATTCAAATCGGAATATCAAAATAATAAAACGGCGCGCACCCTTGAAAATGCAGTGACACACAGCGGCATTCACGATACTGCCGTCGATCACACACTCTCATCACGTTATCCTGATGCATTTTCTGTTCAGGCTAAAGGGGGTCACAGTACCAATCAGAAAGCAAGCGGACGTTGTTGGATGTTTGCATCACTAAACACAATGCGTGCTGATGTTCTGGGTTGTCTTAATGTTGATACCTTTGAATTCTCAGAAAGTTACCCTTTCTTTTGGGATAAATTAGAGAAGGCAAATTACTTCCTTGAAAGCATTATTGAGACAAAGGATGAACCAACTGATGGTCGCTTAATCCAACATCTACTCTCTGGTCCCATTCAAGATGGTGGTCAGTGGGATATGTTTAAAGGAATTTTAGAAAAATATGGTGTTGTACCGAAAGAAGTCATGCCCGAAACATATCACAGTTCAAACTCTGCCTTCATGAACAAAATCATCACGTCAAAACTGCGCGAATTTGCTTATGAACTGCGCGAATCTGAAAAACCACGTAGCAAAGATGAAATGTTATATGAAATCTACCATATTTTATGTTTATGTCTTGGAACACCTCCAGAAACCTTTAGCTACGAGTATCATGATAAAGATGGTAATTATAAAAAAATCGACACCATCACACCTGTAGCGTTTATGAATGAATATGTTGGATGGAATCTTAAAGATAAAGTAAGCATTATCAATGCACCAACCGCTGATAAACCTTATGGAAAAGCATTTACAGTTAAATATCTTGGAACGGTGAAGGAAGCAGATCCCATCAAGTATGTGAATGCACCGAGTCAAATTTTAAAAGAAGCAGCCATCGCACAACTTCAAGATGGAAAACCAGTATGGTTTGGATGCGATGTTGGGCAAATGCACGATCGTGAAAATGGAATTATGGCTAAAGATGCCTTTGATTTCAAAGGCGTTCTTAATACTGAATTAAACCTTGATAAATCCGGTCGTCTTGATTATGGCGACAGTTTGATGACCCACGCCATGGTTTTCGTTGGGGTTAATCTGGATGAAAACGGAAAACCAACACGTTGGAACGTTGAAAACAGTTGGGGAACAGATCGTAATGCACGTAAAGGCTATTACACCATGACTGATGAATGGTTTGATGAATACAACTACCAAGTTATGGTCGACAAGAAATATGTACCGAAAGATTATCTTGCAGCCCTTGAAAGTGATCACGTCATTGAGCTTGAACCATGGGATCCAATGGGAGCTCTCGCCCTAGTGAAATAGTGGTTAAGATGATTGGAGATTTATCCACGTACTGACCGTCAAAAGAAAAACGTATCGAAGGATGGAGTAGTAAACTAAAAGTAGACAAGTAAAAAAGACTTGTCTACTTTTTTGTGTAATAATAAAATCAGAGATAAAACGGAGGTATTAATGATGGGAAGACCCAAAGGTGGATTAAATAATAAATGGACTTATGAGGATCGTATTAAAGTCGTTACACGTCATATTGATGAACATATAAGTGCTGCGAAACTATCACAAGTCCTAAAGGAACGATTAATGGTTGGATTGATCGATTCATGCGCGATGGTAAGGAGGGTTTAAAAAACAAGAAAAAGACAGGAAATCATTTTTCTGCGCTTCATACGAGTAAATCATTAACTGAGATCGAACGACTTCAACTCGAAATTCTAAAACGAGATATTGAGATTGCACGATTAAAAAAAGGGTACCAGGTGAAAGGAGTTGGTGTAAACAAGGAGTTCGTTACTTTAAAAGACAAGAATTCCAAATAGCACATGACTTATCTTTTAAACATCCGATTACGTTCATTCTTAGATTTATGAATTTGAACCGATCTGGTTATTACAAGTGGTTAAAGCATAAGAATGATCTCAATATTTATGAACAAAAAAGAGCGATTCTTAGCTTTGTGATTAAAGACTGGCATCGCCGTTTTCCAAGTTATGGTTATCATGATATCGCTGCAGTCATGAGAAAGCAAAGTGATTTAGGGATTGAATTTTCCGATAATTTAATCCACAAGTGTTGCAAGTTTTTAAATATTAAATCAAAAGTTAAACACTATTCCTATAAAAAACCTGGAACACAAAGTCGAATTTATCCTAATATTATAAAGAATCAATGGAGGGCAACCAAACCTTTAGAAATTATTGTTTCAGATATGACACATATTCGAAACAAAGGGATTAATTATGAATGGACTTTAATGGTTGATACCTTTAACAATGAAATTATCAGTTCTGCATTATCGCGTACAACTGGTGATCCTAAGCCTTACTACAAGTGTCTCGAGGATCTCCTTGCGCTACTTAAGGATAATAAAAAAACAGCTCCCACGATTCTTCACACAGATCAAGGAGCTGTCTACCACTCTAAAGCTTTCGCTAAAGCGCATGAAAATTATAACATAATTAGATCTATGTCGCGAGCTGGAACACCTACAGATAATCCAATTATCGAATCATTAAATGGATGGATTAAAGCAGAAATGGCGTGTGATTATCAATACTGGTCCGTAGATAACTTTGAAAATTTTATCGAAGAATATGTACATTATTTCAATTTTGAAAGACCTGCTTACTGTTTAAATTACAAAACCCCTATCCAATAAAAACCCCTATCCAATATAAAATGGATAAGGGTTTCTAGTCTTTTATTAATGTCTACTTTTGTTTGAAAACTCCACTTCGAAGGAAGTGTTTTCTTTTTATGCTTCTGTTGTATGATCGCGAGGAAAATTCATCACAACTTTAAAAACATCGCCATCGACCGACCAATTCGCTATCCCACCAAGTTGTTCAATGGTTTTACGAACAATCTTAAATCCAAGACCACGAGAACCTTTATCCGTGGTTTTTGTGCTCTCCAGATTCTCGTGATAATTGCCATCAAAACGATTTGAAATCATCACATCGATCCAATGATCCCGAAGCTTCGATTTAACCTTGATAAACCGTTGTTCTTCAGGAAGCATAAGCGTCGCCTCATGCGCATTTTTAAGCAGATTTGTAAAGATACGAACGACCTCGAGTTCTGTTAACGCAACCGTTTGATCACAATAAAGCATACACTCAAAGGTTATGCCTTCATTATTACACGTATTCGCGAACTCCTGCATAATCGCATCCAACAAACTATCGTTTGAATAAGTTGGATGCGTAGTTAAGCCATCTGACATTTGTACACCCATCTCATCCAAAATATGAATCGCCGTCTCATAATCATTTTTCCTCAACAACGCATTAATGGTGGATAAGGTATTTTTATAATCGTGACGAAACTCTCGAAAAGACTGCGTATACACTTGATACGACTTATAATGCTTTACTTGCATATCCAATTGTTTTTGTAGGGCTACGGTTTGCTTTTCGTATTCCAAGGCTTCACATGACCGTACGGAGTTCGCCACAACAATTGCCGCAACCCCCATAACCACAACACATGTAAAAAGATACATCAACGTAAACCATTGATCATTGGCAGTATAGCGACTTCCAAACCCGACAATGGTCAAATAAAATCCCAAAGATAACTTTGTCACGGTCACAAATAAAACCTGATCCGTATTGCGAAACAACGCTTGAATTCGCGCTGTCGTAACAGAATAGCGTTGGAGCATAAGAAACAAAATAATGACAAAAATACATGTGGTTTGAAAACTGATCATATCACTCATCGATCCCGATGCAATAAGACGAATTGGGATTCCAGATAGAAGTGAATACATCCCAAATACAAAACCACGTACAGTATAGAAGTAAAAGACATGACGCACCGTCGCATATGCAGCCAACGTGCTTGATATTTTATATATAATCTTAAAACTAATAAACATAACTAAAAGCATAAAGAGATAGCTAATATAAGTTTCAAAAACAAATTGTCGTGAAAACAAAACCAACATAGAACTCATTACCATACAAATACCGAGTGAGATATTTCCGTAAGATCGCATTTCTGCATGATCTTTTAGAAAGTATACAGACAGATAGGTGTAGAAATAGTAGGTAATCGTAGAGGTAATTGCGAGTATCAGGTACATCATGCGCTAATCCCAGTTTTTCTCTACAAAGTCATTAAAACTCTGCTTCACATCACTTTGGTAAGCTTTTCCAATCGGCAACTCTTCACCATTTTCAAGACGTAACGATTGATTTTTAAAGAGCACGATATGGTTTAAATTAACCAGGTACGAACGATGAACCCGAACAAAATTTCGATTCGCCAAACGTGTAGTGAGTCGATCCATCGTTTCATAAAAATCAAAATATTCATCTTTGTTGAAATGGACACGCATCACACGACGATATATTTCAAAGTGAGAAATATCTTTAAAGGGAATGCGACGAGACTCCGCCCCAAAATTACAATCAAAAAAATCTCCCGACCGTTTATCAATCTGTGTCAAAGCTTGTCCTAATACGGTACGAAAACGAGTATCATCGGTATACTGCTTTATGAGATAATTGAATGAGCCCACATCAAAGGCATCAAAAACAAAATCAGATGACGAGGTTAGAAAAATAATTTGCGAATTATAACCCATCGCACGAATTTGCTTCGCAACCTCTACACCATTTAGTTCATCCATAAAAACATCCAGAAAGATTATATCTGGTTCTTCATAATGATCCGTTAATTCAAAAATTAAATCTTCACCACGAGAAAACGAGCTCAACTCCACCTCAACCCCTCGTGACATTGCATAACGCTTAATTAAGTAACGATACTTTTCGATAATAGCATTATCATCGTCACATAGGACAATACGTATCATACAAGAACCCCCTATTCATTTATAGTATTATATCATGTTGCGTGTAAAGAAACACAAATCGCCGAATATATAGTCCATATTCACCTTTATTTTATCTAATTTTCATAAAAGTTTTATGCTCACAATTTCCACCAAATTTGAACACACAGATTTCATAACCCCCATATTTAATTTTCATATTGGTATGGTATTCTTTCTCAAGAAAGGATGAGATCTATGAGGAAAGGCAATCAAATCACACTCCTGTTCTTATTGTTTGCAGTTTTAATTGGATGCCAGGCTACCCACCAAACACCCACACTCATCACGGACAAATCATCAATTAACCATCCATTTATCGTTACCTACGTTACCGGTAAATTTTCCGATTATGGATACTCCGTAAATCAAGATGAACAAATTAAAATCTACAAGGACAGCGACACACAGTGGACCTTTAGCCAAACAGCCCCTGACAACACCGAAAATATCATCACTGTCATGTGGGATGGACAATCTGAGATTGCGGAAACAATCTTTGTGCAAGTAGCGAATAAGGTGGTATTTAAACGATAAAAAAAGACGGAATTATTGTTCCGTTTTTTTTCGCTTAAAAATCTGTAATATAAGAGTAAATATCTTGTCTAACGCTCTTTTTCATCTTAAAAATAACATTTACAATCGGTAACACTTTATTTTTGGCTGTTATGGTAGTTTCTGAAATTTTTATCGGTTCCATTTCGCCTAAATAGAAAAATTGTCCCTGCTCGGAATCTTCTTTTTTTACGAATAATGAGATAAGTGTATTATTTTTTTTGAAATTTTTTATCGCTTCAATTTCCGGTCCAGTAATTCTGACATTGTTTCTGCTCATCCAACTAAATGTATTTTGATCAATGAATTTGTCATCATAACGAATCGATTCATCAATTTTATTGTCTTTATGACAAGTAACAAAAATTGGAATTGTATTGTTCTTCACCATATACCCATAAACCGCAGCAGATGAATCCTTTTTCCAATTAAATAACCAACACATGTCTTTACGTGTATATCGTTCATATAAAACCATACCGGATTCAATATTTCTTTCTATATATTTTTCACGATAATTAACTAAACCCAAATCGATAATCCCTCTTAAGTGAAAGAATAGGGTACCCAGATTTTCTGAGGATCTTAATTCAGCATTCAAAGACCAATTATTGTTTTTTTCAATAATGATTGGCTTGGCACCATACTTCATAAATAGATCAGACTTCACAAAACCTAACTGCAACATATTTATCGTAGAATCATACTCAAGTTCACTCCTGCAAACATCTCGAACCATCTTGTCATTTATGGTTCCCTTATTTAATATTTTCTCGAGAACTCTTAATTCAGTATCTCTTTTTCCAGATGATATTTCCTTTGATAACATGGTTAAGATTCCAATTTCATAATCGGAAAGTATTCCTTCGTATGTCTTATCAATTTTCTTAAGGAACGTGTAATAGTTTCCATATAGAGACGATTTGATAAATAATTGAGGATCTATCGATTTTTCAGTAATAAATTCTTGTAGTGCCGGAACTCTCCCGAGTCTATACTTTAAGTTATTATATTCTAACCGCAAATGCTTCGTCGCCGAAAAGTTTGTACTATCAATTGTTTTATAGATTTGGGTCAATGCAGTTTTATCAAATTCGACTGTTGAACTGCCTGGAATCGTGCTCTTTCCACCAATTAGATACTTCTTAATTTCATCCTTAGAATAGCTTTGATTTCCTGATAACGCTATTGGAATCATATAGTTATTAGAATAATTACCGATAAAAAATCAATTACAACAACATAGTCTTTATTTTTTGATAATCGAAGACCTCGACCAAGTTGTTGTATAAATACAATCGCTGACTCCGTCGAACGAAGCATTACGATCTGATTGATCTCCGGAATATCAATTCCCTCGTTAAAAATATCTACCGTTAAAATATAATCTAGATCGCCATCATCAGAAGTGAGACGTATGATCGCATTTTCTCGCTCTTGTTGGGAATTTTTTCCAGAAAGTGAAATAGTTCTGAGTCCCCGCATATTCAATTTTTTTGACAATTCAGATGCCTCATCATTTGTGCTACAAAACATCAGTCCTTTAAGCTTATTACCACAATGTCCATAGTACTTTGTATACTTTAAAATATGCTCGATACGGTCATCTGAAACCAATTGCCCAAACCGGCTATGATCATTAATAATTTCTCCATCGATTTTCAAATCTGTAATACCAAAATAATGGAATGGCACTAACATATTCTCTTCGAGAGCCTTTTGAAGACGTATTTCATATGCAATATTATAGTCAAACAACTCAAAAATATTTAAAGAATCACCTCGCTCTGGCGTTGCGGTCATTCCTAAAATAAACTTAGGTTTAAAGTATTCCATAACATTGATATACGTATTCGCTGCGGAACGATGCGCTTCATCAATGACAATATAGTCGAAATCATCTACCTTAAAATTCTTGAGTGTTTGTGGTTTTGAAATCGTCTGAATGGTCGTAAACAAATAATCAAACTGATCGTCCTTATAATTTCCGGTATATAAACCCATCGTTCTATCATCAATGATCGATTTAAATGTATCCATAGCATCTCTTGCTACTTGTTGTCTGTGAATGATAAACAACATTCTCTTAGGTTTCATTGCTTTAACGTCAAAAGCCGCCAAAAATGTTTTTCCCGTACCAGTAGCTGAAATCACAAGTGCTCTAGATGCACCAGATATTCTTAACTGTCGAAGATTTTCTAACGCTTCACTTTGCATCTGATTTGTCTTTATTGTCTCAGATAATTGATTTAAATCTTCTATTTGCTCTTTAATCTGTTGATGCACATAGTACTTTTTCTCATATGCGTCGATCCATGTGTTGGATAGATGAGTAGAATTATTCCATAAGTAATCAAATTCATCAATAGAATCCCTATATATTTTTCCATCTTCAAGTGAACTCAACTTGATATTCCACTCGTTATTTGTTGTTAATGCACCTTGCGTTAGGTTTGAACTCCCTACAATTAGATTAGAATATCCTTCATGATGGAAAATATAACCTTTTGAATGGAGGGGTTTATGCTCATGTACCCGAACTTCTAGATTCGGATATGAAAGTAGTTTTCTAAAAACACATGGACTATTAAAAAACAGATAGGATGAGGTTATTATTTTTCCTTTAATATTATGTTCTATGCAATGCAACATTTGATTAGCAAGGATGCTTAAACCCCCTTCAGTTACAAATGCAACGGTTATCTTAAATTCATGGCAACTTAAAAGTTCTTTTTGAATTGACGTTAAAACTTTTTCACCACGTCTATAATCATTTATTAGTAAGTTTGTTAGTAGTTTTTCATTTGATAAGAGCGTGTTATCTAAATATGATGTTTCTAAACTACCTTTGAGTAATACTGCTAGTTCCATATATTTATTCCCCCATATTTATTTATAGTTTATCACTTTTAATAATACTTTGTGCAATTTTAAAACCTATAGCAACCCCAGTAGTCAGTCCTGATGACCCCAATCCACTTGCTTGATATACACCCGGTTCACCCTCTACTTCCCCGTAGAAAGGACTAAAATCCGAACTCACTGCGCGTGTTCCTACGCGTACGTGATCAATTTCAAGTCTATCTATTTCTGGAAAGTGTTTCTTCGCCTCATTTTTGAGATATTCACTTGAATTCGGATCAATATCTAGATTAAATCCTTTTTCATTTTCATGGGTTGCACCAATGACTAATTGTCCTTGATTTCCATAAAGAAAGTCAATTTCTCCCTGTGGCATAAATACGGGATAGTTATGATTGGGTTCGAGGATATTCTTGAATTCTATAAGTTGTCCTTTTTGCGGTTTCACACTGAGTTCCTTATTTGGAAATTGTTCTTGTAACCAAGCCCCACAAGCAAGGATAACTGCATCATAAGCTTGACCATCAACGATAAGTCGATCTTCTTGACGTGACCAATAGACGCGTTTATTGATTACCGTTAAACGCTCAGCTTCTTTCTGTAATGTCTCGATCAGTTTTAAGCCATCGACCTGTGCTCCACCTGAAACACAAAGTGCTCGATCACATTGAATAGAGGGCGGTAACTTTTCTTGCAGTGCTTCGCCTTCTAAAATTTCCACTTCCCCCATCTCAGGTGCGTCGATGCGACGTTGTAATGCAATGTTGTAGAGCTTATCTAATAATAATTTATCATGTGTTATAAGTGCGCCACTTTGACGATAATAGGATGTATCATTGAGGTCTTTATTTAATCTTTGATAGAATGCTGCCCCTTCACGTGCAAGTTGATACCATTCCTGGTTGCGACGTTGGCTAACCCAAGGACAAATAATCCCTACTGCTGCTTTGGTTGCTTGGCCCGTTGGGTCATCATATAGGGTAACGTGGTTTCCATGTTTACTTAAATAATAGGCAGCTGTAGAACCTACAATGCCACCACCAATAATTGCGATTTTTTTCATCTTTTATCCCCTTCATATCTCTTATACTAGTGTATCAAAATATCCCGGTTATGTAACAAAATTGTAACTTTCGTCATAAGTTCAAAATTATGATGTATACTTTGTACTATAACACTAGTATAGTGTTGATTTTTCTTTCGAATAAATTTATAGTTATAAATAGATTACGGAGTATCGCTATGCAAAATAAAAAAGGTCTAACGACACAGCAAGTAAAACAACTAACTCTGGAAGGTAAGATTAACCGCCTTCCCAAACCCGAAATTAAAACAAATGCGCAAATCATTTTAAGTAATGTATTTACGCTTTTTAACTTATATAACATTATTATCGCATCCGCACTTGTATATGTAAAAGCATGGACGAGTTTATTTTTTATGGGTGTTATTATTTCCAATACATTTATGTTTATTTTCCAGGAAATACGATCACGAAATTTAATCAGCAAACTCAATATTATTATCTCTCCAAAAACAACAGTTATTCGTGATGGTAAACGCCTTGAACTGGATAACGAAGAAATTGTCCTTGGTGATTTAGTCTATTATGAAGCTGGAAATCAAATTAGTGCTGATGCACGAATTGTGGATGGAGCAGTGGAAGTCAATGAATCCCTTCTTACTGGCGAGGTTGATCCAGTAGATAAATCAATTGATGCGGAAATTCTATCGGGAAGTTTTATTGTTAGTGGTGCATGTTATGCAGAGATTATCCATGTTGGAAAAGATAACTATGCAATCAAAGTAACTTCTGCGGTCAAAACAAATCGTGTCATTTCGTCAGAACTTCTCAAAACATTTAAAACTGTTACAAAAATTACAAGTTTCTTTATCATTCCCATTGGTGCCATTTTACTATACCAAGGGCTTATACTTCGAGGACAAGCTTTTGATTCAGTAATTGTTAATACCGCAACCGCGCTACTTGGTATGCTTCCACAAGGTTTGGTACTACTCACTACCTTAGTCCTTATTGGAGCCGTCTTAAAACTTGGTTCTCAGAAAACTCTTGTACAAGATTTATACGCAATTGAAACGTTGTCGCAATCCAGTGTCTTATGTTTGGATAAAACAGGAACTTTAACTCATGGCGTAATGAAAGTAATTCATGTAGAAACTCTTGATGAAATCCTTTATGAATACATGAGTTCATATATTGAAAATTCAAACGATAACAATGCTACATCTGCAGCAATTAAGGATTATTTTGAAGTCATTCCGACACAGCTTCAAGCGGTAGAGCAAATCCCGTTCTCATCAGCGCGCAAGTGGGCAGGGATGAATTTCTCAAACAATCATGCAGTCTTAGTTGGTGCTCCTGATATTTTACTACCAGGAACACGGATTCCCGAAAAAGTAGAGTCCTTGCGACGGGATGGTGCGCGCATTCTCTTGATTTGTGAATCGCTTTCACCCATTCATAAAGACAGTTCTCTTAAGGGAATCTTACCGCTCGCTTACATTGCTTTAGAAGATCCAATTCGTGATGACGCTTACGATGCCATCCAGTTCTTCCGTGAAAATGATGTTACGGCGAAAGTTATCTCAGGTGATAACGTAGAAACCGTTGCCGCGATTGCTCGCAAAGCGGGCATTGAAAACTATCAAACTGTGGTGGACGCACAATCTCTAAAAACTGAGGAAGACTTAACGGAAGCCATTCTTAATTGCAATGTTATTGGTCGAGCAACGCCAAATCAAAAACTGGATTTTGTACGGATCCTTCAAGAACATGGGGAGAAAGTTGCGATGACTGGTGATGGTATTAACGATGTTCTTGCACTTAAGAACTCTGATTGTTCGATCGCTATGGGAGAAGGTAGCGATGCAGCCTTGCATATCTCACAAATCGTTGTAATGGACGGACAACTTTCCACACTTGTAGATGTTGTGAAGGAAGGACGTATGGTGATCAATAACATCACCCGTTCCGCGTCCATGTATTACCTACGGACAATTCTAGCCATATTTATTGCGATTACCGCAGTTGTTATGAATGTTCCCTTTCCGTTTATTCCGTTCCAAATTACTTTAACCAATATGTTTATTGATGGATTCCCTTCGTTTATGTTGTTGTTTCAGCCAAGTTATGAACGCCCTAAAGAACGAATCCTCAATCATGTCTTACGTCATGCATTCCCAAATGCAATGACCATTATCCTTTTATGGCTCTTCCTCAATATTTTGGGAACTCACTTTGGATTAACAACAGAAGTTGTTGAAACGATGATGTACTTTATTAACGGTTATGTCTCCATCGGTATGATCTACCGTATCTATAAGCCACTCAACCTATACCGAACCATCGTTCTTATTATCAATGTCATTGGTTTTGGGCTTGCAACCAAACTATTCTGGCCACTCTTGGAACTACAACCACTCAGTCCAGAACATGCACAGTTTACAGCAATCTTGCTAATTGTTGCCATTCCAATTGTAATCATCATTCATAAACTAGCGCTAATGTATATCGATTACACCAATAATAAAAACAACTAAATACAAACCAACACCTTCCATCGTGGAGGGTGTTTTTTGGTTTAAACCTAGAAGTGTGCTATGATTAATGCAGAAAGGATTGATATTTTGAATGAATTGATCGAAGCAATTCATCATAATGACATTGATTCAGTTCAGACAATCCTTATCAACGACCCACACGTCGTATCTCACCCTTCAGGTGATCGTTTGCAATCCCCACTACAAGAAGCAATTCAAAACAGTCGTCTTGAAATTGCTCAGTTAATTATTGAAACAAAGGATAATGTTAACTTTATGGTTCAAGGTGAACTCGAACATTGGCAACAACCCATTTTACACGTTGCCATTAGTGAAGCCTTGAATCATTCACGTTATCCCCGACCTCAACGAGATGGCCCTAAAAACGATGGAGTTCTTTTTGACAAGCATCTTGCTTGTCTTAAACTCTTGCTTGATGAAGGCGCGGATATCCATGGTCAAGATTCATTTGGAAATACGCCTCTTATGCGAGCTGTTTTGGATGTGATTAATATTGATTTGGGAATTGTTGATTATGAATTTGAAGAAGATATTCGTCGTGTGTTCGGATTACTCATTGATAAGGGTTCTGACATTCGTGGAGCCACAAACACGCGTAAGTCTATTTTTGAACTGTACCGAAATCATAAAGTGATGAATTATATACCAAAAGGATGAGGATTTCACTCATCTTTTTTCTTATTTCCGTCGAATTTGGATATAATAGTCAAAATTAGGAGGTTTTATGGCACAAAATTAGTACACCGTAGTGATGTGAATCCTGAACATACATGGGATTTACGGGGTCTTTTTAAAACTGAAGATGACTACAATCGAACATTTGATTCACTTGAGAAAGAAGTGGATACATTTGTCTCAACTTATAAAGGGCAATTAAACACACCTGAGAATATTGTTGAAGCATTGGGTGTCTATGCACCAATGTATGAGAAAATGGTGCACCTAGGCACTTACAACAGCCTCAGTGCTTCTGCGGATCAATCCAATGAAGAAACAATTCAACGTTATGGTCTTTATGCAATTCGTACTACTGAAATTTCAAATAAGTTAGCGTTCTTTACATCTGAAATTTCGGGAAACGACAGTGAGACACTCGAAAATGCAGTACAACTCAACGATTTTAGTAAAGGGTTCTTAAAACAAATTCTTCGTGAAAAACCACATGCGCTTTCACCTGAGGTAGAAGCCGCTGTAACCGCATTAAATGCTGCATTGGATGCTCCTTACAGCATCTATAATCGTGGTAAACTTCAAGATATGAGTTTTGATGATTTTGAAGTCAATGGCAAATCATACCCAAACAGTTTTGTCCTTTTTGAGGGCGAGTGGGAATATGAAATTGACCACGATGTACGTCATAAGGCATTTGAAGAGTTCTATGGAAAACTTGCGGAGTACCAACATACCTTCGCAGAGGTGTATCAAACCCAAGTTCTTAAGGAAAAAGCACTTTCAACCCATAAGGGATTCGATTCAGTCATCGATTATCTGCTCTTCGATCAAGAAGTATCACGAGATATGTATGATCGTCAAATTGATTTGATTACTGAACATCTTGCACCACATATGCGTAAATACGCGCAATTACTCCAATCTGTTCATGGTTTGGATACGATGTCATTTTATGATTTACTCATGCCATTAGATCCAGGGTTTGAACCCGATATTTCAATTGAAGCATCGCGCGAGAAATTACTTGAAGGGTTAAGCATTCTTGGTGAAGATTATCTCGCCATGGTAAATCGAGCATTTGATGAACGTTGGATTGATTTCCCACAAAATATTGGAAAATCAACCGGGGCATTCTGTTCAAGTCCATATGGGGCACATCCTTATGTTCTCATTAGTTGGACTGAACGTATGCGTGAAGTCTTTGTCTTAGCTCATGAGTTAGGACATGCAGGTCATTTCTACCTTGCCGGACAAAATCAGAATATTTATGATACACGCCCTTCTCTATACTTTATCGAGGCACCCTCAACGATGAATGAACTCATCATGGCAAATCATCTTACGACACAATCGGATGATCCCCGCTTTAAACGTTGGGTATTATCAACGATGATCAGCCGTACCTACTATCATAATTTTGTTCCCCACCTCCTTTAAGCTGCCTATCAGCGTGAAGTATACCGTGCCGTTGATGCCGGTAAACCACTTTCAACTGCAGGACTTAATGCGATGAAACGATCGGTACTTGAAGCGTTTTGGGGTGATGTTGTCATGATTAATCCTAATGTGGAACTCACATGGATGCGTCAACCACATTACTATATGGGTCTATACCCATACACTTACAGTGCTGGATTAACCATCGCAACTGAAGTCAGTCAAAAAGTCTTGAACGGTACTTTAGATATCGAACGATGGAAAGATGTTTTAAAAGCTGGTGGAACCAAAACGCCGCTGGAACTGGCACAAATGGTAGATGTTGATCTTTCAACCGATGCACCGCTCCGTCATACAATAGAGCATATTGGTGCGATGATTGATGAAATTGTCGACCTTACCGAACAAATGAAGTAATTCAAAAAAAAGCCGAAGCATCACGACGATGTCTCGGCTTTTTTTAGGTTGTTTGTTGGGAATCTTCAATAATCACCAGTAAAGCATTGCAGAGTTTGTCGTAGCCTTCATCATTTCGATATGCAAGGTCCATGTCATAATCTGCTAGCAATGCTTTTTCCGCAATTTGACCCGTTTCAACACGTTGGGCTGTTTGACCACTTTTTCGAATTGCTTTAATAATATCCAAACATTCATGAATGGTCGTGCCGGATAAGGCTTTTTGTTTTTTTATAAATTCTGTGATGTTATCACAATACGCTTCAAAATCATCATTCCAATGTTTATTTTCATGCGCTTGTGCTTCAGTACGTAAACGCTGAATTTGGTTTAAAACTTCACCAAACACATGATCACCTTCGGGTATAAGATTGGCTAATTTTTTATTACAAGGTTCCATAAATAATAAACCTCCTTTAGTAAAATATACCATGATTGTTTCCTTAAATTCACATCATTTTTAAAGATTCAAAGGAATTCATAGGTACAATTTTAAAAAGGAAACTGATTGAGGTATGCATCCAAACTCATATTGGCCTTGATGATTTTTTCTGAAATTGCGCCTACATAACGATAATGCCAAGGTTGAAATGCATAACCTGTTTCCGCTTCTTTTCCTTCTGGATATCGGAGAATAAAGCCAAATTGATACGCATTGTTTTGAAGCCATTGATACGCTTGGGTCTCAACGAACGCCATCTCATTCCACGTTTCAATGTCATCACCACCGATATCAAATCCATACCCACTTCGGTGTTCCGAACAGCCATCTTGACCACCATAACGATGAGCTCGTTCAATGCCATACCGTTCCTTATTACCTTCATACAATTGATTTTGGAATTCATGGGTGTGATAACTGCTGATTTTGGTTAAAACTACACCTTCTTTAAGAGCAGCTGCTTGCATGTATAAAAATTGATTTTCAGCTTCATAGCGCGGTCCAGGTTCATAACTTGGTGGTAAACAATGACCACGATCAACAATTAACAGCCCTTTGCGATAAACACGGGCTCCTTCGTCCATTTGATAGACATCATCCAATTCCTTAGCGAATGCATTTAGTTTGTCTTCAAACTGTTTCAATTCCTCCATGGTTTGAATGCTTCCCAAATGATCTTTAAGTTCGAGATATGCCATGCGATGAGTTGAAAGCACATCACGCTGTTCATAAAACTTCAAGACACGCATGTAATCATCGATTAAATCAACGCCTTCTAGCGTCACGTCATTTTGAATAATGGGTTCGGTCATTTCAGGTTTGGCTGAATTACAACCCGTAATCAGGAAAAAGAGAATTCCTACGATAATTTGATATTTTTTCTTCATATCCCTATTCTATCGTATTCAACTCATAAAAAAAAGGATTCCGAAGAATCCTTAATGGGATTATTTTTGGTATCCAATAACCCCACGGCATATTGTTGTTTGTACATTAATATCATCATCACAAATGACAAGGTCTGCGTCTTTATTGATCGCAATGCTTCCTTTGCGTCCAAAGATTTCTAAGTGTTTCGCAGCATTTTCTGATGACATCTTCACGAGATCATGCATAGGTGCGCCCGTAAAGTGTTTGATGTTACGTACTACAAAGTCCATTTCCGCTACCGAACCTGCAAGAGATCCTGTTGCAATACGGCATTCTTTCCCTTTTTTAATAACTTCTTGACCACCAAGGTCATAATTACCATCGGGAAGTCCTTTCGCACGCATTGAGTCTGTAATCACGATAAAGTTTTCGGCACCCTTAATTTGGTATGTCGCTTTCACAACATCCGGATTTAAATGAATACCATCACAGATCATTTCGGCTTTAAGTGTTGGATTCATAAAACCCGCTGTAACAGCACCGGGTTCACGGTGATGGTGTGGTTTCATCGCATTATGGAAGTGTGTTAAGTTTGAAAGACCATTTTCAATTTCATCTTCAATTTGTTGGCATGTTGCATCGGTATGACCTGCAGATGGCACAACATTTAACGAACGTAAGTGATCGGTAAATCCAATTTCTGCTTCTTCAGGTGCATACGTAATCACTTTAATCATCCCTTCTGAGACATCCCAGAAATGATCAAATGCTTCAAGTGTTGGTTTTAAAACATATTTAGGATTTTGAGCTCCAATATGTTTTGCGGAAATGAAAGGCCCTTCTAAGTGAATCCCTACAATTTCTGCTTCTCCAGGTTTATTATGATTTTTCGCATACTTTACAATCTCACCCAAAGCTTTTTCTACCGCTTCAACGGATTGCGTCATCGTTGTAGCACAATAAGAAGTTGTTCCTTCTTTTGGTAAGAAACGTGCAATGGTTGCGACTGCTTCTTCAGTTCCATCCATATTATCAGCACCGTTTGCACCATGAATGTGTTGATCAATGAACCCTGGTAAAACATTCATTCCCTTTGCATCCACAATTTCTCCCGAGTAAGCGGGAACATTTTCCATTAAACCAAATGCCTTAATGGTTTCATTTTCTGTAAGCACATAACCGTTTTCGATTACGCGGTCTTCTAAATATATACGTCCGTTTATAATTAACATCGTAATTCCTCCTTGTAACCTTTGTTTACCATCTAATTATAGCACTCTTAATTCGTAACACAATTATAATAAACATTAGTTTTGTTGTTGTTTTGGTTTGCTTTATTGATTCGAACCCTTATAATATATGGGAGAAAGAAGAGAGGTTATTCAATATGAAATTATATGTTGTGGAAAACAGCGATGCAGGAGCAGCGTTAGGTTTCGAACTCATTAGTAAAGAATTAAATGAAGGAAAATTAAATGTATTCGGTTTAGCTACAGGGAGCACACCGATTTCATTCTACGATAAAATTACCGCAAGTGATTTAGATTTCTCAAATGTTATCTCAATTAACTTGGATGAATATATTGGTATTGGAGCAGATCATGATCAAAGTTACCATTATTTCATGAACAAGCATTTCTTCAGTAAAAAACCATTTAAGATTAACTACTTACCAAATGGTTTAGAAGAAGATGCGGAAAAAGAATGCAAACGTTATGATGAGATTATTGCTTCAAATCCAATTGATGTTCAAATTTTAGGACTTGGAATCAATGGTCATATTGGTTTTAATGAGCCAGGGGCATCATTTGAAGGATTAACACAAAAAGTATCACTTAGAGAATCTACCATTGAAGCCAATGCACGTTTCTTCGAAACGAAAGAAGACGTTCCACGTTATGCATATTCAATGGGAATTAAATCCATTATGTCAGCTCAAAAAATCGTATTATTTGCTTATGGCGATGCGAAAAAAGATGCTGTATACAATATGATGGAAGGAACACCAACTGAAGACTGTCCTGCAAGTGCACTTCAAAATCACGATGATGTAATTGTCATTGTTGATAAAGCTGCAGCTGCTTTACTTGACCTTTCAAAATATCAATAAGACCGGAAACGGCCTTTTTTTTTCGAATAAAAAAGAAAGCTTATGCTTTCTTTACAAATTCTGATTTGAGACTCATGGCACCAAAGCTTTCGATGCGACAATCTATATTGTGATCGCCCTCCACAAGTTTAATGTTTTTCACTTTAGTACCTTGTTTCAATGCACTGGATGCCCCTTTAACTTTGAGGTCTTTAGTGATGACGATATCATCTCCGTCCGCAAGCACCGTTCCATGTGCATCTTTGACTACAAGCATTGATTCTTGAGTGCTCAAGGCATTCCATTCATGACCACATTCTGGACATACGAATAAATCTCGATCTTCATAAGTGTACTCGGAAGTACACTGAGGACAATTTGGTAATGTCATTGTATCGCTCCTTTATTTCTTCTTATCTATTTATGAGTATACCGTGGAACGCTAAGAGTTGCAAATTAGACTTGAAGTTAGACGGTTAATAATTTATAATGCTATTTGTATTGTTACCTTGAGAAGTTGCTCCATTTTATGGGATTGGCCTCACATAAAATTCTTTTCAAGAATAGTATATTTTAAAAGGAGATTCATACTATGATCGGAATTATCGTTACAGGTCACGGAAGATTTGCAGAAGGTTTATCTTCATCCGTTGAACTTATTGCAGGTGCACAACCTCAATATAAGAGTGTTTTATTTTTAGAAGAAGCTGGTCCTGAAAAATTATCAAGCGATCTTAAAGAAGCGATTGCTGAAGTAAATACAGGTGAAGGTGTTTTTGTCTTTACAGATTTAAAAGGTGGTACACCTTTTAAAGAATCCGTAATGATCGCAATGAACCAAACTGATGTTCATGTTCTTGCAGGAACAAACCTACCAATGCTCCTTGAAGCAAGTTTAATGCGTTTAAGTGAGCCTGCTGTTTACGACTTTGAGAAATCACTTGCTGAAACAGGTGCTTCCCAAGTTGAACTCTTTGAAATGCCCGAAGCAGATGACGCTTCTGACGATTTCTCAGACGGAATTTAATTATATACATCAAAAGGTCCCCGCATTAGCGAGGACCTTTTTCTTGTGTATAGATTTTTTGCGCATATTCACTTGGGGCAAAGCCAAAGTGTTGTTTAAACTTCCGCGAGAAATAATGAATCGAACTGAATCCAAGTTTTAAAGCAACATCCGTAATCGGATACTTGCCTTCAAGGATTAAATGTTTCGCACGTTCAAGTTTTTGTTCATTGATATACTGTTTTGGTGGCATATCAAAGTACTTATTAAAAAGTAATTGTAAAGCAGAACGGGATATCGCAAATTGATTGCAGATGTCTTCAACGGATAAAGGTCGATGAATGTTTGCTTGAATATATGTATAAATTTCATCCATCATTTCATTTTCAAAATTAACTTGAATGGGGTTGGATGTGTTGTGGCTTCTTGTTGGTTCATCGTATTGAAATAGAAGAATCATAATTTCTTGAAGATATGAAACCATCAGATCTTTCGCAAAAGGACTTTGTTCTTGTTCAAGAATGGTGCATTGGCGAATAAAATGATTCATTAACGTATACAGTTCATTACCACAACTCATAACACGATTTTGAATGTGTGCAATGGATTTGGGGAGCATATTCATATCGAACATAATGGTTAGGTATGAACATGCATTTTCTCCCAATACCGATTGAGTATGGAATTGACCTGGAAAGTATAAAATCATTTCTTGGTTTTCTAAAGGAAAGGATTTACCTTCAATTTCTGTTGTTAATACGCCTGCATCCACATACGTAAGTTCCCAATATTTATGGGTCTCACCTTCAAAGTGATAATTTTTTTCCTTTACATTGTAGTAATAGGAATAGATTTCACTGACACTAAATTGTGGTTTGATGGAAACATATTCAATTTCCGCTTCCAAACTGGTTTCAATCATGGTTGGTTGTCCTTCAGTTTGATAGGATATTTCAACCATTGCACTTTGGGTAATTGGCATCAAAGCATAACGAATGTGAGGGTGAATTACTGCCGTTCGATGAATAACAAACCGTTCGCGATTTCCTTCCGCATCCTCAACCAAGATAACCGCAATGCCTTCCACAACACGAATGTTTGTTTCCTCTGAGACAGCTGTAAGCGCATTGGTTTTTTTATTTTCTAGAATTTTTGAAATGACCGGATAGGTGCTGGGTTTATCGGTTGCATGACCGTATTTTAAAAACTGCGGTCATGTAGTTTTTTGATACATTGCTTACCTCCTATAAGACGAAAAAGCACACATGTGCTTTTTCGATATATTATTTTTTGTTTTTACGTTTTCCGTAAAGGATAAAGCATCCCCCAACCACAACGAGAACCCCGACAAATGGTAGGACATTTTGAGGTGTAACACCGGTTGATGGGAATACCTTAACATCTTTTTCGCCTAAGGCAAAGAGCGAGAAGGATGCTGTATCAAAGGCAATACGTGTTCCATCTGCAACCCATGCAAGCGATTCAAATCCGTCTTTAGTTTCATGATACACCTGTAGGGTGGCACGATCTAGAGATTTTTTCGGTTCAATTGAAACATTAACTGGATTTTTTGGTTGTACAGAACTGCCATCACTTCGAAGCGTAATGTCATAGCCGACTGTATTCTTTAATCCGTCAACGACGAGGTTATTGTTGACCGATACACTTAAGGTTGTGTTTTCAGGTAGATCACCTTCCGTATAGGTAATCACCACATTGGACGCATCATCCACAAGTGTTAATGTTTTCGGTGTTTCAGGTTTAACTTCTGGTTTAGGTTCTTCAGGTGTTGTTACCGTCACGGCTTCAAGCTGAAGATCTTGCGATACACCGTTTTTATTTTCAGTGTTCACGGTAATGTATGTTTTGCCATTTTCAATTACGGCATTACCATTACCTGATACCACATCATAAGTTCCATCTAAAGTAAATGAAACGTGGGTTTGTTGATGCGTTGGATCTTGAACTGCAAAGGTTAAGCCTTTACGCATCACAATCATTTTACTGCTTGTGCTTAGATCTTCCACCGTATGATTTGCTCCATCAAAGAATGCGTATCCTGTCATACCAAGATCTTTTTGACGTACCGCATGAACACCATCCTCTTGTGCAAGGATTTCAATTGGATTTGCTTTCGCATACGCTTCCGTTTGGTCTGCAGTTGCATTGGGTAAAATCGCATAAGCATATTGACTTGTTTCGTTACCATCATGATCATACGTTACGGTTGCGAATTGTTGAGTTACTTCTTTATCCGCAGCACCCACAGTTTTATTACGCACGTAAGAATATTTTTGGGTATTAGTTGATGTGTTTACAGTTACATCTTGGTTTCCAAAGAATACATAGCCGGTGTCTTTATTGACGCCCTCGGTACCCATTGCAAGCCATTTCAATCCTTTTTGAACACCGTTTTCTAACGTTTGGATTCCATCCTTTGTTTCACCTTTGAGGCGAATCACATCGTCAGCACCAAACATACGATTTTCAACGGTTGTTGTTAAGTCGCGTTGCTTTTCATCATGAATGTTTGAACCTAAAGCGACAATTTCATCATCAAACATAAACCATGATTTATTTGCTTCCGCATTTTTATAGACTTTAAAGTCTTCTGGGAGCAATCCTGCTTGCGCATCAGCATACGCTTCATCATCACCCAATTGCATTGCGGACGCACCATAGATTCCCATTTTCACATCACCTGAGTAATCATTTGTACCCAATGGGAAGTAGACATATTTATTTTGCGTAATGGATCCTGCTTCAAACCCTTCAGCACGGTCATAGAAATCTTTTCCGTAAAGTTCTGGAATGGTTTGACGCACTTCATTCCCCGTGGTAATTCCTGGTAATTTATGGTGATCAACGGTTGCATAGAAATTAATCCCGTGCATGCTTGTTTGATCGTTTCCACTTTGGTAGAGGTAGTATGCACCATCTCCTTGGAACCATGAACGTAGGTTTTCACCACTCATGTATTCATATTTTGAAATACGATTTGAGCTTCTTGAAAGGGCAAAGGCAAAACCTTCACGCGTATGAATTGCTTTATCCATTAAGTTAAATGCATAGTGATCGTTTATTTCTAATGGATTCAGCGCTTGAATGTCTTGATTCTTAACAATTGCTTCATAAGCTGCAATATTTTGAATTGATACAAATGTTGCAGGATTGATGGTTGCACGAATGTTTTCAATTAAGTATTTAATATAGCTTTGAAGTTTCAGTTGTTCCGCTTGAGGGAGGCTTTGGGATAATTGCACAAATGCTTCAATAACACTTGATGCATCACCATAACCTGAACCGCTACGTGATACAGCACGGCCCTTTACGATTTCCATCATATAGCCTTCATACATCACTGGTGCAAATCCACGATAGATCCACTCTTGCACGGTATCCAATAAGGTATCATTTTGCCATTTTGTACCATCTAGTACTGTTACAAGTTGTGCAATACGACCGAGTAATACTTTTCCATATGAACCCGTATAGGCAACGGTTGAGTGTTGTACAAATGATCCATCTTCATAGAAACCATCGGTAACACCATGTTGAAGGTTACTTGGATCGATGGTGCTGAATACGGTCATCGAATTTTCAACGGCTTTACTAATTCGTGCTTCGTCCTTAAGTACAGCACCTTGAAGAATGCGGTTGAATGTGATGTCTGTAAGGTTTGCACCCGTATGTTGACGTGCATCAAGGTTTACATCGCCAATGGTAGGGTCACCCGGTTTCGCATCACCACGGATATAGGAATCCATCGCAATAACTGATTCTTGAATAAATCCTGGAAGCGCTGCTTCAATTTCATCACTAAGTAAAAACATGATGTTTGAAAGGCTCTGTGGTACACCAATTTCCCAACTGTACCAGTTGCCATAATAACCCGTATCCATTTTATTAAAGTAGTTATCTCCCAACCACTTAATACCATCTAAAACAGCCGTTAACGCTTCAGGGGATTGGTAAAGAGCGTTTTTAGAACCTGGCATCGAGTAAGCCAAGGCAATTGCATTAAGTTGTTGATAGGATTTTTGTAAATTTGTGGACAAGTCATGGTCGATTTTGCCACCACCACGCAAGACTAAACCTGAAATGTATTCATCATCATGACCCACGATAGATTCCATTGCTTTTTTACCGTTTGTGTAGATTGATGTAATTTTCTTTTCATTGACTGCATCGTTATTAATTGTTTCATTCCCAAGTAAGTATTCACGATAATTACGGTTAATTTTATCAATATCGTTATGATCTGCTGTAACGCTGCGCACACCAACCATCGATAATGACACAACAAGCGTCATTAAAAATGTGAACACTTTTTTCATATGTTTCTTCATTTTCGTCTCCATTCAAATTTAAAGATTAGTCCTAAACCGGTTTACAAACGAATTATATGTTAACGATTACATTGTGTCAACACCTTTTTCAAATTTAGGTGAACCGGTTTTGTGAAAATCTCATATTTTTTGACGAACATGATAATCGTTAAGAACTTTATGATAAGATAGTAAGTGTAAAAGGGTGGTGTTTTCTGAATTCAATTTCGTTGACACCCTATCAAGACGGGCGTATAATGAACACTGTTCAGTAATGAGGTGATTAGATGAAAAAAGCAGTAATAAGTAAGGAATCGCTCCTTGAAGTTGCGAAAGATATTGTCTTTAAAGATGGCTTGGATCAATTAAACATGCGGAACTTGGCCCAAAAAGCAGAAGTCTCCATTGGATCTGTTTATAATTACTTCCCATCAAAAAATAAGTTGATTTTAGATGTCATCGAAGATTTTTGGAAACAAGTTTTTTATGATGATATCTGTAATGTTGATACAAATATCAGTTTTGTTAATTTTATTGAACAAATCTATGAGCGGATACGCCATCATATGGATGAGTTCAATTCCTTATTTATGAGTCATGTGGAGATTATGAATCAAGAAGCAAAAATGGAGGGACATCATGTCGGCATGCAATATGTTGATCATATTCGTGCGGGTCTTTTGGTTGTTTTGAAACAAGATCCAACAATCAAACCCACAGCATTTACAGATTCGTTTACTCAAGATGGTTTGTTAGATTTTGTATTTCTTCATATCTTTATCTCATTACGTAAAGGAAGTCCAAACATTGACTTTCTTGCGGAAGTTTTAAAACGACTCTTATATGAGTAGAAAGAGGTTTCTATGAAAAAGATGATTAATACGTCCTTTGCATATCTAATTGCAGGACTTGTTGGTGGAGTATTCTACCGTGAATTTACGAAGTTTCAAGGTTTTACTGGATTTACGCGATTAAGTCTCATTCATCCGCATTTACTGGTATTGGGTATGATTTTATCGCTCATTGTTGCTTTGTTCTTTATTAAATTTGATCTTGATAAAAATCCAAAGTGGAATCGCTTCTACATTACCTATAATTTAGGTGTTGTAAGTACAACCCTAATGCTTTCCGTTCGTGGCATCACCGAGGTTCTAAATCTTTCCTTATCTTCGGGAATGTCGGCAGCAATCTCAGGTCTAGCAGGGTTAAGTCATATTATCTTGACCGTCGGACTTATGTATTTCTTCACAATATTACGACATGAAGCCAAATAAAAACACCAATACTTGGAACGGAACTGACCTAGTTCCAAGTATTGGTGTTTTTTCTATTGCGCATGGAGATACTCATTAAAAATTGTCTCCATAGTATCAAAGCTTGCACTGCCTAAATCCAAAATAATTTTATGGAATGCTTTCTCATCAAAGGCATCTCCCAATTCTCTTTGCGCACGTTCTTTCATGCTTTGGATTGACATCGCACCGTAGTAATAACTCCATATATTACCGGGCTCTAGGATGATTTGACGATAGATTTCATCACGTTCGGATTCACTGTTATTTACATAGACGGAATCAAAGAATGCTCCCATTTCTTCACGACTCCAATCATTATAATGGATGCCAATATCAACTTCCAATAAGATTAAGTACATCGACTCATATAAGTCGCGAATGTAAGCCTCATACCCCTCTGGACCCCCAAGATAACGGATTGAGAGCTGTTCAACATACTGAGCCCATCCTTCTGTCATTGCATTATTGCGGATGTACAGCCGAATTGGATGCATCCCTTGAATGCTTCGCATATATTGAGTTTGATACATGTGGCCTGGAATGGCTTCATGGGCAAAGGTTGTAAAGTTTGCCGGATCAAACGCGCTATTAATGTAGATTCGTTGCGTATGCTCAAGTTCACTATCAATGGGTGGCACGTAGTAGAACGCGGGATTTGAGATTGCTTCTAAAGAAGGATCGATTTGATGTACTTTATAGGGAATTGCGGGTATTTCAGGAAAATCATTTTTACTTTTAAGATAAAGATCATCAATTAAAGCATATGCATCTTGATACTTAGGTGACGTTTGATTGGCTTCAAATTCTTGGTACTCCAAGAGTTTATTGCTGCTTTCCACATCTTTTAAACGTTGATAAACTTCAATACGACGATTACTAATCCACATTTGAAATTAGGGAATGGTTTGGTTTCGACCACTTAAGGAAGGAATTAATGTCTCATAGTATGTTTTTCCATTCTCAAGATGAGCGAGCCCTCGATTGGGACGCGTCTTTATTGTTTTAAGTTCATTCTCTAACGTAACAAAAGCATTATAGAAAACATCGCGAATCATTTCTCGGTTTTGCTCGATGTACACTGTTTTTTCTGATTGATTAAGGAATGGTGCGGATTCTACTTTTGTATCAAACCCTTTAATTAGGAAAAAGTCATCCGATAAGGACTGCTCTTTCATAATAGTCGCAAATTCCGTTAACGTTTCATGTTCATACTGGGTCATCATTTCTGTTTTATTATAAAAAGCGATGGACTCATCAAAATACGACGGAATGGAATCAATCAAAGAAAAATATCCAATGATATCACTTTTCGTTCTGAAGGTAAATCCTTCCAGGTATTGAGGAATTGAATCCAATTCTGGATCCACTTGGAATTGGAAGGGTTGATAACCTGAAGCCATTCGCTCAAGCTCATAGAGCAGCACGCGTTTATCGATGATTTGTTGATCCGATAACGTTCGATCTTTAAATTTACGAATATTCTTTTCAATATCTTTAATTAAGTCTTTTGACATTTCAAAATCTTCACTTCCAAGTCGAAACGCATAGTGTTCGACGTCCACATCATAATCTTCTGGATGTTCCAAAAGATAATTGCTTGATGGATCTGTTGAACCGATCATTGACACTAAAGCAGTATCTAATGCACTCTCAAAATCTTTGTTTGTGCCATCATCACTGGGTGATGATACAAATTGGCAGCCAATCAAATTGATCAGTATGATTAGTATTGTTAGTGTTTTTTTCATAGACTATCCCACCCTATTCAAATTTTCGAGCCATGCATTCGTTGCATCCATCACCATTTCCTTTTTTTGACTTTGAAATATATTATGACCTACACCTTTAAGGACTTTCAATGCTTTTGCTTTGCTTTCTATCGTTTCATAAAAAGCTTGCGACGATTCCAAGGGAACAATTGAATCACAATCACCATGAAAAATAAGACAGGGGCACGCATACATGCTCATCCTGGCCTGAATTACCATCGGCGCATGAACAATTGTCTCTAAAACAAACGCTTGTGTGACACGCTTAAATGGCGCTCTAGACAATGCTTGTTCAATCATGCTTAACTGCCATAAATCATCTTTAATTAAGGCGGTAAACAACGCTAAAACTGAAATAGAAGATTGATTGAGTGATTCCCAATGATCTTGGACACAAAGACCTGGAGCCAGTAAAATCTGTCCATCAATACGATGTCCATATTCCAAGCCATAAAGGGCAGTCACAAGACCCCCTAAACTAAATCCCATAGTATAGATTGGACAATCAGAAGCAATTGTTTGCGAATACGACACAAGAGTATCCAAATCTAAAAGCAAATCACGATAGTCCTTCAAATCTCCTAAAGGAGCCTTTGTACCCCCATGACTGCGCATATCATAACGAATTACTGTATAGCCCCGTTGATTGAGTCCGTATGCAACGGAATTATAATAAACAACTTGTTCTAAAAAGCCATGACTGATAATCACAATCCCTTTTGGATTTCTGATTTCATTGACTAAAACATTCAATTCAGTGTCATCATAGGCTTTAATAAATAATTGCATAGGTCACCTCTAATCCCACGTCTTACTTTAATCATATTGGAATTTAGGACAAAAGTATAGGAAAAAGAGAACAAATTATGCGATTTTCGAAATATTTGTGGATAAAAGACGCGATTCAACGAACCCCAATTGAAAATATGGTATACTTTCAATATCGTTTAGAAATATGAGGTAATTGTATGAATGAAATGATTCCAATATTCTATTTATATTGGGTAATTTATGGTGTTATAGGTTGGATTATGGAAACACTTTATTGTTCCATTCCAGAGGGTAAATTTGTGGAACGTGGATTTTTAAATGGTCCGATTGTACCTATTTACGGATTTGGAGCGTTGTTTGTTCTCAGTATCCTTAAACCTTTTTTAGAGAGCCCAATTTTAGTATTTGTTTTAGGATTTCTATTAACCAGTGCTTTGGAATATGTAACCAGTTATATTATGGAAAAAGCATTTGGGATGCGTTGGTGGGATTACTCCCATTATAAATACAATATTAAGGGACGTGTTTGTCTTTTAAACAGCACGTTATTTGGTATTCTTTGTGTCGTTCTTGTAGAGTGGATTCACCCGGGTGTCGTGCAAATCGTTGATCGATTGAACCCAACAACCATTCGTGTTGCGTCAACGGTCTTAGGCATCGTAATTGCGATTGATTTCGTTCTATCGGTTGCATCCGTATTGAATCTTAAGAAACGTCTTAAATCATTGGAAGTCTTGCATACCGAAATGTCAGCACTTATTCATAGTTTAAATGAAAAAAGCACCCTGCGTATCGAGGAAATCAAAGAACGTATTGCTGAACTTAAAGCTGAATACAAATTTACTGAACGTCGTCTGATTCGCTCATTTCCAACCATGAAATCTGAGCAATTCAGTGAATTCTTTGAGGATGTGAAGGCTGCAGCTCGTTCCAAACGGAATAAAATTAAAAAAGATTAGAAAAAAAACACCTTACGATGGAACTGACCTAGTTCCTTGGGACTAAAGAAAAAACCAAGTTAGGATGAAGTTAACCGATAATTTACGGGAGATTGATATCCTAGCTTTTCTTGTATTCGATTTTCATTGTAATATTTTAAATAGTTTATCACAGTTTGTGATACAATTTCAGTAGAACCCTTTAGTTCTGGGTTTAATTCGAATGTTTCACACTTTAGCGAGGCATGAAACGATTCGATAGGAGCATTATCAGCGGGTGTACCCTTACGGGACATACTCATGGTAATGCTTTTATTTTTTACTTTGAGTTGATACTCTTTTGATGTATAGACACTCCCTTGATCAGAATGAAGAATACATGGCTGAACGATATCCGGAAGTTGATTTAATGTATCAACCACACATTCTAGGTTTTGTCTGTCACTCAATGTAGACGCAATAATCTCACCATTATATAAATCCATGATCGTAGATAAATAGATCATCTTATGGCCATAAGGGATGTAAGTGATATCTGTCACCAATTTCTCTAGAGGACGTAGTGATTTAAAGTCGCGATTAATGATATTGGGCATAATGATCTTCGGATTTTGTTTTCGATACCGTTTGACCTTAACACGGCATTGACATTGGTGTTTCTGCATTATCTTTTGAACAGTGTTCTTATTGATAATTCTTTCTTTCGAATTAATGCAGTTATTTTTCGATATCCATAACGAAATTTATTTTCTTTACAAAGTTCAATTACTAATGCTTCATTGACAGAATAATTATTAGACTCTAGTTGCTCTTTTTTAGTCCAACGGTAATACGTTGACTTAGGTACCCCAAAAAGATTCAAGATATCTTTAAGAGATACAGTGTTGCGATACTCTTCAACGAGCTTGATGATTATTTCAGGAACCACATCCTTTCTCTTTCCAAATACTTTTTTAATAGTTCAATTTGTTGCTCCAAAGATTTAATTCTAAGTCTTTGTGTTTCTTCGACCGTGTCTCCTTCAGGCCCTTTTCCAAAAGTATATTGCTTGCCTACAGGTTGAGAAAATCGATAGTGTTCACCATTTCGATACCATCTCCACCATGTTTTGACTTGTGTTACATTTTTTATTCCAAGTTCAGTCTGAATAAACCTGCTTGAGTAGCCTGCCAATTTCATTTCTATAACTTTCATCTTTGTCTCATAGCTATGCATAGTTCGTGTTCCCATATAAAAACCTCCTATATTGAACTATTTTACAATAATTCTCATACAAGAGGTTTTTTTCTTTAGTCCCACGGAACTAGGTCAGTTCCGTTTCGATCTGATTGTTTTTTTATACTTATTTAAAAACTTTAACTTTACCCTTCACATCTTGTAGTGTTTTGGGTTGGACTTCATCAATTGCTTTACCAAATGGCATTTGCGCAACTAATTTCCAACTTGATGGTATTTCAAATGCCTCTGCAGCACTTGCATCCACAATTGGATTGTAATGTTGGACGGATGCACCGATTCCAGCTCCGACAAGAGCAGTCCATGTTACCAATTGCAACATACCATTCTCTTGCTCAGCCCAAATTGGGAAATTATCCGCATAAAGTGCAAATTGGTCTTGTAACCCCTTCACAACATCGGTATCAATATAATAAAGAATGGTACCTTGCCCTTGTTTAAAACTTTCCAATTTCGCAACAGTATTTTCAAAGCCTTCTTCAGGTGCTACTTTACGTAATGCTTCACGTGTTAAGTCCCAAAATGTATCACTGTGTTTTCCAAATAAAACGACTGCGCGTTGTGTTTGAGCATTAAATGCTGATGGTGTATGTTGTACTGATGACTCCACCAACTCAATTACTTCATCTTCGGTTAATACCGCTTCCTTTGATAATCCATATCGAGAACGTCGAAGTTCTAAATCTTCAAAAATCTTCGTCATGACATTTTACCTCCTGAGTCACTATGTTTTACGAATTATATTATATAGTTATTGACTATGTTAATTCAAACCATATGCTCTAAAATTGTTTGTGTAATTTTCAAGTTTGTGACCTAATCTGGTTAATGTAGATTTTAGAAAAGGAATGGTGTAAAATGATTAAAGAACTAGGAGGAATTGATTATGATGAAATTAGTTGTTGTTCGTCACGGTGAAAGTGAATGGAACGAAAAAAACCTCTTTACTGGATGGGCTGATGTAGAACTTTCAGAAAAAGGTGTAGAAGAAGCTAAACTTGGTGGACGTATGCTTAAAGAAGAAGGTTACGATTTCGATATCGTTTATACTTCATACTTAAAACGCGCAATCCACACAATGGACAATATTTTAAATGAAATGGAACGTACATGGTTACCAATCGTTAAAGATTGGAGACTTAACGAACGTCACTACGGTGCGTTACAAGGTTTAGATAAAGCAGAAACTGCTGCAAAATACGGTGAAGATCAAGTTCTTATTTGGAGACGTTCATTTGATGTGAAACCTCCAGAATTAGATCCTACCGATGAACGTGCTCCACGTAATATGGAAGCATACCGTAATGTAGAAGATAAAGATATTTTACCATTACACGAATCCTTAAAAGAAACAATTGAACGTGCTGTTCCTTATTTTGAAGAAACAATTAAACCTCAAATGTTAGATGGAAAACGTGTTCTTATTGTTGCTCACGGTAATTCATTACGTTCACTTGTTAAATACTTCGACAATATGACTGATGATGAAATTATGAAGGTAAACATTCCTACAGGTGTTCCTTTAGTTTATGAATTTGATAATGACTTTAATGTCGTAAACAAATACTACCTCGGTGACCAAGAAGCACTGAAAGCTAAAATGGAAGCAGTCGCAAACCAAGGAAAAGCGAAATAAGTAAAAAAAAACGAGTCTCACTCGTTTTTTTTCTTTTATCAAATCTCAACCGCACCACTTTCACTTTTATTAAAGTCTATCTCATAGGCCGTTTTGAAGTCAAATATTTTTCGCGGCATTGAGTTAATTTTGAAGCAAATATCATCAAGATATTGTTGCGCTATATCATACATTGATTTTCCTTTTGGTATAAACCTTCTAACGATTGCATTCGCTCGTTCATTGGTTCCACGTTGAAAAGAACAGTATGGATCACACTTATATAGTTTCACACCCAACCGCTTGGCTGTAATTCCTAATGTTTTAAATTCAAGTCCATTATCTACTGTTATCGATTTCGTGGTTATATTATTCTCTTCAATAAATTTTCGAATTAAGTTTGATGTAATAGTCATATCGATATTCTGCTTTAATAAGCCAGGTCATTCTTGAGCAGCGGTCTACAATGGATATAATCGCTGCAGATTCATGTTTCTTACCGATTATAGAGTCGATTTCGAGATGGCCAATCTCGTTACGTTCCTCAATGTATTTAGGTCTAAGGCTAATTGGAAGTACCGTTTTCTCTTCCAAGTTCCATCTCAAGTGATTCATCATTCCACTAATTCTCTTTTTACGTTTTCGACGTTTATAGCACATTCTATTTGGTTTTATATCAAGTTTACCTTGATTAATCCAGTTATAGACTTGCTGCGATGAAACACACGGTTTATATGGATGATATCGTTTATAGTTACTCAAGCATACTTCTACCCAATGAACTTTAGGATCATAGTGAGAATGCAGATATTCGATTAAGTGGAATATTTTCTCGAATATCAATCGTTCGTTTCTTATAGACATTATTTTTATATCTAGAAATCGTAGAATGAGATATATTGAGTTTACGTGCTGCCTTGCGCATAGAGTAGCCGATGCTTAATAGAATATCAATTTGGTCTTTCATTTTTATCTAATTGTTTATACTTCATATGGGAGCTCTTTTAGTGAACCGCACCCGAATCTTGGACAAAGATGAGGAGGTGCGGTTTTATGGCTAAGCTAACACGAAAACAAAAAATTGAAATATATGAAAAACGAAAGTTAGGACAATCAGTATGTTCATTAGTAAATGAGTATGGTATTAATAAATCAAGTATTAAATATTTGGTAAGACTTATCGATCAACATGGACCCAATGTTCTAAGACGAAACAAAAATCACTTTTATTCTCATGAATTTAAGTCAGAAGTAATAAATCGGATATTAATGGATGGAGAAAGTACAATAGCTATCGCCATCGAACTTGATTAAGTTCTGATGGATTGATTTACAATTGATTAAAATTATAAAGAAAACGGCTATAATGTCATAGAACGGAAACGAGGTAAACCATCTATGACAAAACCAACTAAACTGTTAACAGTTAATGATGAACTAAAGGCATTGAAGAAAAACAAGTATTTGGAAGCGGAGAATGAATATTTAAAAATTGAATGCCGTAGTGAAACAAAGGGTGGAGCGCGAAAGAAGAAAACCAGAGTAGTTTCCTTACTACGACAAAATATCCCTTAGAGATTCTTTTAAAATATCCGACTCGCTCGATCTACTTACTACTTCTACGTTTCAAAATTGATTTTGATACCAAAACGACGAACTCATGCAAGAGATTATAGAAATCTATTATGATCACAAAGGACGATATGGTTATCGTAGAATTACTTTAGAACTAAATAATCGAGGAATTCGTGTAAATCACAAGAAAGTCTTGAGACTTATGAATAAAATGGGATTACATTCAATCATAAGAAAGAAACGTAAGTATTCTTCATATAAAGGGACAGTGGGAACCATTGTTGAGAATCGAGTTCAAAGAGATTTTGAAGCTGATAAACCCAATCAAAAATGGTTTACGGATATCACTGAGTTTAATGTGCAAGGAAGAAAATCTATCTTTCACCAATACTTGATGCATATGGTAGATACATTGTATCTTACAACATATCTACAAGTCCTAATTTGATCAAACTAGAGACGTGCTTCACAAGGCATTTTCTTGTAACGATACGCAAGGAACAATTATTCATTCGGATAGAGGATGGCAATACCAACATCAATTTTATGTGAAAGAATTAGAAGCACATTCGATGATTAGAAGTATGTCAAGAAAGGGAAATAGTATTGATAACGGACTCATGGAGGGCTTTTTTGGGCTACTAAAATCAGAAATGTATTATGACCAAGAACATAAGTATAAAAAGGTAGAAGAATTAGTTGATGCAATTGATGAATATATCGACTATTATAATAACAAGAGAATTAAGAGCAAACTAAAAGGACTGACCCCTGTTCAATACAGGAATCAATCCTTAAATTTAAAAGATAATTAGCTTGTCCAAAATTTGGGGTTCAGTTCATAGTCGGGTGGGCTCCTTTTATTATACAAAAACAACCGCACCTTGGGTGGTGCGGTTGAGATTTGAATTTAGGAAAATAAAACGAGTCTCACTCGTTTTTTTAATATTGGTCTAAGTTATTAGGCTAGTTTATTAGCCTGGATTTTTGTACAATAGTAATAGACTTTGGAGGTAATTATGAAAAAAAATGATATAGGTGTTATTGGACTTGCAGTCATGGGGTCAAACCTAGCCCTAAATATGGCTGATCACGGTTATAATGTATCGATCTATAATCGTACATATGCTGTTGGTCAAAAAGTAATTCAAGAAAACCCACACGAAAATTTAAGCCTTTTTGAAAGCTTAGAAGATTTTGTGACTTCACTTGAAGCTCCGCGCAAGATTATCCTAATGGTAAAAGCAGGACCTGCTGTCGATAAAGTAATTGAAAATTTAATTCCACTCCTTAATAAGGGTGACATCATCATGGATGGTGGTAATTCAAACTTTAAAGATACGATTCGTCGTACCCAAGAAATCGAAGCACTCGGATTCCGTTATTTAGGTGTTGGTATTTCAGGTGGGAAGAAGGCGCACGTTTTGGCCCTGCTATTATGCCAGGTGGAAGTAAGGACGCATATCAATTTGTTTCAAATATATTGGAAGATGTTTCTGCTAAAGCACAAGGTGAGCCATGTTGTACGTATATTGGTGAAAATGGTGCCGGTCATTATGTCAAGATGGTTCATAATGGCATTGAATATGCAGATATGCAATTAATTGCAGAAAGTTATTCAATTTTAAAACATGTTGGCGGTTTTACGAATGAAGAACTTGAAGCAATCTTTACCGATTGGAATCACGGTGAACTTGATAGTTTCTTAATTGAAATTACAGCACAGATTTTTGGTGAAATTGATCCGGATACCGGTAAACACATGGTGGATGTTATTTTAGATACAGCCGCTCAAAAGGGAACTGGTAAATGGACAGCCGAAGAAGCATTAAATACAGGTACCGATGCTTCCTTACTTGCATCCGCAGTCTTTGCACGTTTTATTTCAGCGAAAAAAGAAGAACGTGTACAAGCACAAGATATTCTTGGGTTTGAAGCACCTCATGCACAAATCAATGATCGTGAAGCCTTTATCGAGCAAGTTCGCCAAGCGTTATATGCAAGTAAGATTATTGCCTATGCACAAGGTTTTGACTTGATGAAAAATGCATCCATTGAATATGGATGGGACTTAGACTTTGGTGCGATTGCGAAAGTATTCCGTGAAGGATGCATTATCCGTGCGAAATTCTTAAATCGTATTACAGATGCTTATACATTAAATCCTGAGTTACAAAACTTAATGTTGGATGCATCATTCAAAGAAAGTCTGCTTGATTATCAAGGGAGTTTACGTGATGTGTGTGGTCTTGCCATTCAATCTGGAATCAGTGTTCCTGCCTTTACCAATGCAATCAGTTATTTCGATGCATACCGTAATGGTCGTTCAAATGCAAACTTGATTCAAGCTCAACGTGACTTGTTCGGAGCGCATACCTTTGAACGTGTTGATAAACAAGGGAGTTTCCACCACGAATGGAATCCTAGTAATGAAGGCAAATAATCATATAGTCGCAATTTTCGGAGGTACGGGTGACCTTACCTACCGAAAGTTGTTACCTGCATTTTATAACCTTCTTGAAACCAAGAGTCTTCCTGATTCATTTCATCTTGTTGTAATTGGACGACAAGATTTAACGACAGCGGCATACCACGAGTTGGTAAAGCCATGGCTTCGTGAACAGGCTCGTTTTGATGTCAAAGAAGAAACATTGGATGTCTTTCTCGAATACGTGTCCTATTTTAAAATGACGTTTACGGAAGATGAAGGATATCCACGTCTTAAAACATATTTTGAGGCGCTTGATCCTCAAGCACACGTTCTTTATTATTTTGCCGTTGCACCTTCTTTCTTTGAAACAATTGCAACACAATTAGCGCGTCATCAATTGGTTTCCAAGAGCAAGGTTATCATTGAAAAACCTTTTGGAAATGACTTAAAATCCGCAATCGATATCAATAATACGTTAACGCATATCTTTGATGAAGATCGTATCTTCCGAATTGATCACTATGTTGCGAAAGAAATGGTTCAAAACATCTTTACGATTCGTTTTTCTAATATGATCTTTGCGGATAGTTGGAATGGTGCATCCATTAATAATATTCAAATCAGCGCCGCGGAAACGGTTGGTGTTGAAAATCGTGGGAATTACTATGATCATACAGGTGCTTTAAAAGACATGTTTCAAAATCACTTGCTTCAGTTATTATCCATTGTTCTTATGGATGAACCACAAGCATTTAATGCTGCTGACATCCACCGTGAACAAGAAGCTGTGTTGGAAAGTCTGTATGTTAAAGATTACGAAAATGATATAGTGTACGGTCAATACCTTGAAAATAAAGATTCGAAGTCTTATATACAGGAAGATAAGGTGCAGTCTGACTCCACAACCGAAACCTATGTTGCATTAAAACTTGCCTCATCACTTCCTAAATGGCAAGATACCCCTATCTACATTCGTACGGGGAAACGTATGCATAAGCGTTCCACGGAGATTATGATTGAATTTAATCAAAAAGACCACGAACAACCTAATGTACTCATTATCAAAGTTCAACCGGACGAAGGGGTCTATCTTCGTTTTAATATTAAAAAACCGGGCCAAACTCATGATAGTCAGACAGTCTTTATGGATTTCTGCCAGAGCTGTAATTACGAAAATAGGGAAAATACGCCGGAAGCGTATGAGCGTCTTCTCAAGGCAGCCATGGATTCCGATCAGTCCTTATTCGCAAGTTTTAAGCAAGTCCATCTAAGTTGGAGTTTGGTTGAAACTATCCTAAAGCATAAAGGCAATGAGAGTCCTGAAGGCTATGCTGCTTATTCATCCGGTCCGAAACGTGCTCATGATTTATTGGCACGTGATGGCAATCAATGGATTGAAGAACAGGTTATGGGCGAAATATTTAAATACTAAACATAAAAAAACTTCTTAAAGTGCTAAGAAGTTTTTTATGTTTACATTCCCGTTCCTAAGTACTGCGAGATTGCTGCAGACAAACGTGGAATAATTTGATTCTTTCTTGAAACAACATCTTGTAAGAACGTACGTGCTTCTCCATCTTTATTTGGGAATGCATCCAAGACGGCTTCTTTTAGACTTCCTGCAGCGACAATAATGGATCCATTATCTTCTACACTGGTAAAGACGACAACCAATAAATCAAGATGATGTTGAACTACAAACTGTTTCATTACTTCTTCAAATGAATCTAAGATATCATCCAATTCATCAAAATGGTAAATGACCAATTGTGATACCATAACCTCTTTTTGAGAGATGTAGAATTTCTTAATATCTTGGTTAATGATGTCTTCATACGGTTTATTTTTTAGACCGGATGTGACTTCATACATATCGCGTGCAAATTCATTACGATCCAGCCCGGAACGATCTTGAAGAATCTGTGCAATCTCAAAATCTTTAGGCGTTGTTGTTGGTGATTTTAAGTTTAACGTATCGGATATCAATGCTGAGAGCAGTAAAGATGCAATATCTTTGGGAATTTCAACACCATGCTCCAGATACATCTTTGTGATGATCGACGCAGTTGAACCGATAATCTCATTTCTGAAATATATTGGTTTAACGGTTCGTAAATCGCCAATACGGTGATGATCAATGATTTCGAGTATTTCTGCTTGTTGGATCCCATCAACGCTCTGTGAAGCCTCATTGTGGTCCACAAGAATCATTTTTTTACTGGATGAATTGAGAATATGATAACGTGAAACAAAACCATAAATCTTATTTTGATCATCCAATACTGGATAGGCACGATAACGTGTTTTAAGCATGCGCTTTCCAACATCATCCACAAATTCATTCCAATTAAATGTTACCAAGTCTGTTGACATGACTTCCCGAACACTTGGTGCAAAGAGTAAATAACGCGATGTATTCATCGTTCCATGTGTTGATCGAATAATCCCACAATCATGAAGTTTCGCAAGCGATAACACAGATTCCTCAATCTCATCCGTCCATACCGTCACGATACACGAAGCACCTTTACGTATAGCCGTTAATTGTGACTCCGTATCATTCCCAATGATCACCAAACGGTCTGTTAATTCATAATTATCCAATTTCGTCTTGGAAATCGCAATAATGCTTGTTTTTCCATTAAAATGAAAATGTTTGGGTTCATAAATTAATTCACCGTCGATCGCCTGCGCAATATTACACATAGGGGTTTTCTTTAAGAGTGCGATTGAATGTTTCGTATCCCCCATCGCGATATGCGCAAGATTTGAACTGGTCACAAGCCCAATAAGTTGATCCCGATCATCAACTACCGCTAGTGTCTGTCGCTTATCTGAGATAATTTCCATTGCTTCCTTAATAGAAGTATCCAGATGAATCTTTACCGCATCATCCATTTCAATTTCATCAAGCGTTGCTCGTGCATCTTTAAGGAGTGTTGGCGTTTCAAAACCAAAGCGATCGAGAAGATAGCTGGTCTCATCACTCAGTTCACCCAAACGACATGGCACTGCTGGAGCACCAAGAATGTTTTTTAAATGAGCATATGCAATTGACGATACAATTGAATCCGTATCTGGATGACGATGTCCACAAATATAGATTAAATCTTTTTCGTTTTTCATATAATTTCCCTTTCAGTCATTAATATTAGTTTATCATATCTACTTAATATATAAAGATGACCCTGTGAAAAAGAACCGCAATTAAAAACTATTTATGGGTATAACTCCCCGATTCTATTTCAATGTTGCGTTATTTATTCTGTTTATATTTCATACACCAAGTTTCTTTGAGCATCTTGCTTTTTTATTACTTTATAAAAAAACACTGATTTCTCAGTGTTTAGTCTTCATTCATCATATCGTAGCGATATGATGAATGCTTAATCATATTTGGATTTGGTTTACGTGTTCGATGAATTTCTTTATGTACATCACTGCGCTTAAAGTTTGTATAAGCATCTTCATTTTCCCAAACAAACGATACATCTACACAATCATAACTATGGCATGATTCGTTCAATCCTACGCGAATACTTACAAACCCTGGAAAATCTTTAACTACCGTACGATTATAAAAATTCTCGGCAAAATCACGACCAGTTCCTTTTTTCATTTCAAAATGCTTAACTTCTACATATTTCATTGTGATACCATCCTTTTTAAAATCGTAAGTTCTCTACTAATATTTTATGCAAAGTGCAACAATGAATCAAGCATTCTATAAGTTAAATTAACCAAATATTTCACAAAGAGTCTATTATGGGAATGATTTGTTCTAAAAAACCGAACTCATGTCACAAAATAAAAAGCACCGTAAATCGTTTGTGATTTGTGGTGCTTTTATACACAAAGTTATTTTGTAAGACGTGGCAAACTTAGAACGTCTTCAATTGAGTCAATAATATATTGAGCACCATGTTCTCGAAGTTCTTCAACACTACGAAAGCCCCATGACACGCCTACAGGTATCATACCCGCATTTTTCGCTGTCTTCATATCCACATCACTGTCCCCTACAAAATAAATTAGAGAAGGGTCGATCGCCATTTTTGAAGCAATCGTTAATGGGTAGTATGGATTGGGTTTATGCTTGCCATCAAAGCTATCACCAATCGTCGCAACAAAATCAATATCTCCATAGTAATGTTTCACAATACCATCTGTATACTCTTGTTTCTTATTTGTACAAATTGCGATTGGAATGTTACGCTGATTGAGCGTTTTTAACGTTTCACACACCTTATCATAAGGAACGGATGCCTCTGTGTAGTGATGACTGTACTCATCAAGGTATTCTTCAAGGATTCTTTCAAATCCTTCGTAATCACTTGGTAAAGCCCGTTCAACAAGTTTTTTCATCCCATTTCCAACAAATTTTTTGTATTGGGTGCGATCATATGTGGGAAGCCCATGACGTTGCAGTACTGTATTTAAATTATTTCCTAAATCATCAATTGAATCTAATAACGTTCCATCTAAATCAAAAATAAATGCCATTTGAGACCAACTTTCTAAATTACATGTCTAAATATTTGATTATCATGCTTTGGTTCATAACATGTAGTGATTGGACGGGAAGCCGCCCATTTGAAAAAGCGTGAATCATCATGTTTGGTTTTAATCGGAAAAAAGCAAAGTGGTTGAAGTAAATCCAGCGCTTCACGGGCACCACGATCAAAATTTTTCCCCATTGAAGGTTCAAGCGTAAACATCATGAGGTCAATGGGCGCAAAGTCCGCAATATTGTGGAGGATTTCATGAAAGCGATGTGTTTCAAAGCGTGATTCCGCAACGGTAAAGGTATCATCCCAATGCCAATTATTCAAAGAGCCTGCATGTAAGATTTTTAAGTCACCTTCTTGAATTAAGTAACACACTCCACCACCCGTACTTTCATATGTACGCACTTTCGCAAATCCCAAGTGAATTTCATCCCCCGGCTCCATCATAAATACATTACGATAAGGCGAAACTAAAATATCCGAAGATAAGATAACCGTCTTCCCATAGCTGTATATTGCATCATTATAGTGATTACGATGGCGACTTGTCACAAAAAAGAATGTTTCTTTTTCACTATACAAATATCGAGACGGTAACAGTCCCTCCACATAATCAAAAATATAGATTGCTTTTTCTGTTTCCACAACATAACCCGCATTATTAATATATTCTACATTTACCATGATAATGGCCCCCCTTCCTTTTATTATAACACGAAAAAGAGCAGCATTATGCTACTCTAAGATAACTGTGATTGACCTGAATACAATGAAGCATATCGTCCGCCTAATTGTATCAAATCATCATGACTTCCACGTTCAATGATTTCACCGTGTTCCAAGACAATAATTGCATCCGCATTCCGAACTGTTGATAGACGGTGCGCAATCACAAATGTAGTACGTCCTTCCATAATTGAGTCCATTCCTTTTTCAACCATACGTTCCGTACGGGTATCAATGGAAGAGGTGGCTTCATCAAGAATAAGAATTTCAGGATTGGCTACGGCTGCACGTGCAATATTGAGTAATTGCATCTGCCCTTGTGATAAATCATCCCCATCGCCCCCAAGAACGGTTTGATAGCCATGTTTAAGTTGGCGAATGAAGTGATCAGCATTCGCCAACTTCGCAGCTTCAATACACGCCGCATCACTTGCTTCAAGGTTTCCATAGCGAATATTTTCCATCACAGTACCACTGAACAAATGAGTGTCCTGAAGTCCCATCGCAATATGTCTTCGTAAACTGTAACGATTTATGCGATCCAAGGGTTTTTCGTCAATTAAGATTGTGCCTGCGTCAATGTCATAAAATCGCGAAATGAGGTTTGTGATCGTTGTTTTCCCTGCTCCGGTAGACCCTACAAAAGCAATTTTTTGTCCCGGTTTCGCCCAAAACGAAACATCTTTTAAAACAGGAACTCCGGGATTATAACCAAATGTTACATTTTCAAATCGAACCGATCCTTCAACCTCATCCAGAATCAAATCGGTCTCATTTTCAGATTCGAAACTCCAGTCCAATAATTCAAAGATTCGTTCTGCGGAAGCAATTGCAGACTGAAGTGTTGTGAATTGGCTGGAAATTTCATTAATGGGTTTTCCTTGAGTACGTGTCATATTTACATAAGCACCCAAGTCTCCAATACTTAATCCATGATTAATTGCAAGATATCCCCCTACAATCCCAATGATTGCATAACTTATCGTATTCACATTTTGCATTAATGGAAACATCATGATTGAGGTGATCTGAGCTTTTTGAGAATTCTTCCGGTAATCTTGATTTAGGACTTGGAAATCTTTCTCTGCCTCTGTTTCATGATTAAAAAGTTGCATAACCATCTGACCTTCCATTGACTCTTCAATATACCCGTTTAAGGTTCCCAAAGAACGTTGTTGGCGTTTTGAGTAAATACGACTTCGCTTCACAATCGCATTCGCCATAATTGAAAGAAGCGGAAGAATTATCAAAGTCACAAGAGAGAGGGTTGGACTTAAGATAAACATCACAACAATGGTTCCCAATAAGGTAAAGATATTGATCACAATCGACGCAGCTGCAGAGTTTAACCCTTCCCCTACAAGGTCAATGTCGTTTGTAAAACGACTCATTAAATCCCCATGGGCATTTTGATCGTGATACTTAACATCCATTTTCAATACATGATTAAACATATCTTTTCGGATTGTTTCTACCGTACGCTGCGAAATTTTCACCATCATCCGGTTTGAAAAAAGCATCGCAAAAACCTCAATCGCGAAAATGATTGCAAGAAAAATAAGTTTACTAAAGAGCTGTTGGAACATCAAATCTCGGGTAATCGTTCCATTTAACCCATTTTCAATAATTTTAATTAACGGAGAAATCGAATAGGATCCATAAAGCCCGCCAAGGGTAGAGATAATGGATGCGATGATAACCATGATGAGCAGTACTTTATTTTGCCCTAAATATCCCAATAATCGTTTTAGCGTTTTTTGTTGGTTTCGTGGTTTATGACCAATTACAACTTTACGTTCACTCATGCTATTCATCCCCCTTTCGTAGTTGGCTCTCATAGATTTCTTGATATACATTGCAGGACTCCAACAAGCCTGTATGGGTTCCTTGTCCGACAATTTGACCTTCATCCATGACTAAAATCATATCACTGTCGGAAACAGAACTAATTTTTTGCGCAATACTAATTACCGTAACATCTTCATAAAGACTCTGAACGGATTCTTTAACGCGTTGTTCTGTAGCTGCATCCAATGCACTGGTACTATCATCTAACACAAGAATTTTAGGTTCTACGACAAGAGCCCGTGCAATACACATGCGTTGTCGTTGACCTCCTGATAGATTGGTCCCACCTTGTTGGATTGGGGCCTTAAAGCCTTCTTCTTGTTCCATAATAAAGTCATAGATTGAAGCAGCCTTTGTTGCACGCACAAGATCTTCATGTGTTGCATTTGGATTTCCAAGTTTTAGGTTTGATTCAATCGTTCCAGTAAATAAAACATTTTTTTGCGGAACAAAGCCGAATTGACTTCGTAACGCTTTTAAATCAAGAGTTCGAATATCTTTCCCATCGAGATAAATAGTTCCTTCAGTTACATCAATCAAACGAACCATGAGGTTAATTAACGTTGATTTCCCAGAACCTGTCGATCCAATAATTCCAACGTGCTCACCGGGTTTAATTGCGAAGTTAATATTGGTAAGAATATCACTTGCATCTTCATAATAACGGAATGAAACATTATCAAAATGTATATCCCCTCTTGGATTTTCCGGAAGCGTATCTAAAATTGATGCATTGATAATATCCGGTTCCGTTTCCAATACTTCTTTCAAACGAATTACGGATGCTTTTGATCGTGAAATCATCATTAAAACGTTTGTGATCATCATCATTGAGAACATCGTAAAACGAAGGTAATTAATAAAAACTAATAGATCTCCAATATTAATTAAGTTTTGATCGACAATAAGAAAACTTGATATCCACACAATAAATAGGGTGGCAAAATGAATGGCTCCCATTAATGCAGGATTCATGACCACCATTAAATTCATTGCACTTACGGAAGCATCAAACAACTCACCGTTTTCATCTTTGAATTTATGTGATTCTTCATCCTCGCGTACAAAAGACTTAATAACACGAATGTTCATGAGGGATTCTTGTACTTTTCGATTCATCTTATCGACTTTATCTTGTAACTTTACAAAGCGTGGAAACCCTTCTTTGATTACATAAAAAAGAACGAGAGATAAAACAACTACTGCCCCCAACATAACAAGTGATAAATCTGGACTTATCATGTACGTCATCACAACAGTACTAATAAGAAATACAGGTGCCCGAACCAAAAGACGTAAGCACATCATAATCGTTCGCTGTAAAAAGTTAATATCATTGGTAAGTCGTGTCACTAAAGATGCGGTTTGAAATTGTGACATATTTTTTAACGAAAAGGTTTGGACTCGTTTAAAAATATCACGACGTAAATTTAACGCAAAATTATTGGACGCTTGGAATGGAAAAATCAATCCAAGCATCGCAATCGCGGCACCCAGCAAGGCTAACCCCACCATCTTGAGTCCGACATTTAGGATTACTGTAAAATCTTGATCCGCAATCCCTACGTCAATAATCTGCGCCATCAATTGAATTTGATACAATTCGATGAAGGCCACACTACCGACAAAGATTATCCCCAATAACGCGATTGGGATTTCAGGTTTAAAATATTTAAAGAATGTTTTCATTTGTCTCTCTTGCCTCCAATCCTTTAATCATTTCTGTAAGTAACGCTTCTAACTGAAGTTGTTGTTCTGGGTTTAAGTTTAGGAACATTGAGTTGTTTATGGAATCAAAATTTTTCTTTAACTCAACGATTGTTGCTTCTCCCTTATCGGTCAGATAAAGCTGACGACAACGTTTATCATCTTCGGGTATTTCCCGGCGAATAAAATCACCTTGTTCAAGACGCTTGATTGCAATCGACACTGATTCCTTTGTAACCACCAATGCCTCTGCTAACTCTCTTTGGGTCATTCCGGGATTTCGATAGAGTTCAAACAAAAAACGTGGTTGTCCAATATAGAGTCCTAAAGTATCAAGATACGTTTGAACGACACTACGATGTTTTCGCTCTAAAGCACGATAAAGTTTTGATAATACAGATTCCATAATCTTCTCCTTTAGTTAAACGACTAACTAATTATATCAAAAAAGAAAAAGACACTGTGATAAATAAATGAAAGCCGTCCAGAGACGGCTTCCTTAGTGTCTTTAGCCAATGAAGATCAACCATAAAAGTCCATAAATTAATCCTAAAACAAGGAGTAATGCCGGTAAGAGTGTGACAATTGCAGCAATAATCATTGCTGTCGTATCATTTTTCTCAAACTCAACACCTTTAAACTTTTCTTGAATCTCTTCTTCAGTTAGTAATTTTCGCTTTTTTCGTTTATTCAACATAACTATTTCTTTAAATTACATGCAACATAATGGTTTTCGCCAACATTATGCCAATCAACATCTGCAACTGCATTTGTTTTAAAGTTATGGAAATCATAAACATCGTTTTCAGAAGCATAGAGGTTTGCCTCAACTTCTTTACGATCTTTACGTCCACTAATATCCGTTTTTAAGAACGCATTTAATAAGCGTTTTGTATATGGATGTTTTGCATCCGTAAAGATTGCTTTAATTGGTGCAGCTTCAACAATCTTACCACCATACATAACAATAACATCATCTGCCATTTGGCTGATAACACCAAGGTCATGGGTAATAAAGAGAATTGAGGTATTGTAATCATTTTTAAGATCATTCATAAGTTTTAGAATCTCTGCTTGAATGATAACGTCAAGCGCTGTTGTAGGCTCATCCGCAATGAGAAGCTTAGGATTACATGCAAGTGCCATCGCAATCATAACACGTTGACTCATCCCACCTGATAATTGGTGAGGATAGTTTTTTAATACTTTTTCAGGGCGAGGAATTTTAACAGATGCAAGCATCTCAAGTGCACGTTGACTTGCCTCTTGTTTACTCATTCCTTGGTGAAGCATTAAAACTTCACTGATTTGACGTTCAACGGTAAAGACAGGGTTTAGACTAGTCATTGGTTCTTGGAAAATCATCGAAATATCATTTCCACGAATTTTACGTAATTGTTCTTCAGTGTAATCTGAGAGCACTTCACCATTAAAGACAATTTCACCCTCATAAATACGTTGGTTTGACTCAAAAAGTTGTAAGATTGACATCGCTGTCTGACTCTTTCCACTTCCTGATTCACCAACAATACCCAGTGTACGTCCTTCATCAACGGAGAAGGATACACCGTTAACAGCTTTTACTAACCCGCGTTTTGTATCGAAGTAGGTATGTAGGTTTTTAATTTCTAATAAAGCCATGCTTACATACCTCCTTTCTTGTTCTTCGCTTCGGCATTAAGCAGACGACATGCTACAAAGTGATCTGGTGCCACTTCATACCAATCTTTATCTGCTTCACCCGTTTCTTCAAATGTGAAATCGAAAATGCCATTAGGAACAACTTTAAGGAGTTCGGCAATTTCTGCTTCATCTTTTTCCATACGAGGAATTGCTGCAAGCAATTGTTTCGTATAAGGATGTTGTGGATTGCTAAAGATTTCTTCAGCAGGTGCAAGTTCAACCAAATTACCAAAATACATAACACCAATACGGTCACTAATATAGCGAACCACACCCAAGTCATGTGTAATAAAGAGGTATGTTAGGTTATGTTCATCCTTAAGATCTTGAAGTAAGTTAATAACTTGTGATTGGATTGAAACATCCAATGCACTTACCGCTTCATCACAAACGATAAACTTAGGACGAAGTGCTAATGCACGTGCAATCCCAATACGTTGACGTTGTCCACCTGAAAATTGGTGAGGATAACGGTGAATAAATTCTTTCTGAAGTCCACATTTTTCCATTATATCAATAATGTATTCATTGTATTCATCACTGTTTGCATCCTTGAAGAGTTTATGAGCAATCAGCCCCTCTCCAATGATGTTTCCTACGGTAAAACGAGGATCAAGTGAAGAATATGGATCTTGGAAAATAATTTGTAAATCCTTACGTAAGAAACGCATCTCTTGTTTATTTAATGATGATAAATCGATACCATCATCAAGTAAAGATTCATATTCTTCAAAATTATCATGAGATGATAATTTCGCCTTCATTTCGTTAATAACCACATTAACGTCATTCAACTCTTTTTGCGCTTGTTCTAATTTTTCTTTTAAACTTGTGACATTACCATTCGCTTTTTTATCGTGCATGGTATTGCGTAATGTTTCCATTTCAAGTTCTTTATGTAACTTCGCAACAGCACTCCCTTTTTGATATTTTGAGAGGAGTAAATTGCTTACTTCATTCAGATTATCATGAACAAGAAGCCCACCGGCAAGACGGAAAATATTTCCGTAAGTTGTCTCATATGCAATCTTCAAAAGACGCAATGATTCATTAAGTTCAATAAATTCTTCGCCTGATGTTCCTTCAATTTTTGATTCAAGGTCTTTAATCGCTTGGTATTCCGCATCATGTTTACCAAAAACTTTTGGTATTGATTTGTATACTCCGCGTACGTACTCAGGCATCATTTCTTCAATTGTTTCACCATAATAAAGTGATACACCACCTGTTTGATCGTACAATTGAATTAATGTACGACCAAACGTGGATTTACCACAACCTGATTCTCCAACAAGTCCTAATGTTTCGCCTTCAAAAATTTCAATTGAGATATCTTTGTTCGCTTTTACATATTCTTGTTTACGTTGGAAAATACTTGATTTTTTGATTGGGAAATATTTTTGTAAGTGTTCAACCTTAATGAGAACGCGATTATCTTTATTTTCCATTATATAATCCCATCCTTACTTTTTAATTTTACTGTATTTGTCATTTTATCTACCATCCCCTATTTCTGGTTCGACTTCGGATCCATAGCATCACGAAGTGCATCTCCCATTAAGTTAACAGACAAGGCTGTAAGCATAACGCAGAGTGCTGGTAGAAGCCATTGCCACCAGTAATTTTCAATAACTGTTGTATTTGCAACACCATTAAGCATATTACCCCATGATGGTGAAGGCGGCTTAACACCAAATCCTAAATATGAGAGTCCGGCTTCTGTTAGCAAGCTGGAAGCATATCCAAGCGTCATATTAACAATAATAAAGTTAAATACACTTGGTAAGATATGGCGAATAATAATTGTTTTTTCTTTTAATCCTAAAGCGCGTGCGGCAAGAACGAAATCTTTCTCACGTTCAGCTAGGATTTGTCCACGTACAAGACGTGCAACACCCGGCCACGAGATAACCCCCAAAATAACCATAATCATCGCAAGACGTTGTGGTTGTGTTGTTGATGAAGGTAATAAAGCCGATAAGGTAATTGCAAGCGGCAAGAATGGGAAAGCACTAATAACTTCAGCAATACGCATTAATAAGTTATCAACCCAACCACCGTAGAATCCAGCAATTAAACCAACAAGAACACCGATGAGTGTAGAAATAATCATTGAAATCGCTCCAACGGTTAATGAGATACGACCACCGTAAAGCAAGCGTTCTCCAATTGAGCGTCCCATGTCATCGGTTCCCAAGATAAATCCTTTATTTCCCCAACCGTTAATTTGATTATCTTCGCTCACAGCAAATGATTGGAAGTGGTCTGAGAAAATTTGTTTGTTTTTAACGTTTGTTACTGATGTTGGAACATCTGTTAAATTAAATTTGCCCTCACCCCAAGCATAGACGTGACCCGATTCAGTAAGTGCGTTAAAGGATGTTAATGTTGATGAAATTTGAACAACTTTACCATCAAGTTCAGGAACACTTTGGAATTTACCATGTGAACCCCATGTATGAACATTACCATCAGCATCTAAAGCCATTGCTGATGTTTTTGTAAGCTCAACTTGAGTGACTTTAACAGAACCATCTGTTAATTCTGTCGGGATAGCACCAACTTCAGTACCACCTTGACCGAATGCTACTAATGATCCGTCATCAAGTAAAGCGATGATATTAAATTGTCCAATGGCAATGTCTTTAACACGACCTTGGATACTTTTGGGAATATTATCGAGGTTGTTCTCAAGAACACTACCCCATGTATAGATTTTTCCTTTATCTGTAACAATTGCAGTAAAGCGTTTCCCTGCTGCTACTTTAACAATGTTGTCACTACCAAGTTCTTCCATGACATCAAATGGTAGTTCTGTTTGAGAGAAGGTATTTTCACCCACACCAATAAATTGATTGTTTTCGGTGACTGCAACAACAAATTTATCTCCAGATGCTAGTGATTTAATTTTACTATTTTTCGTCTTTTCGACAATTTGATCAACTTTAAATTTCTTATCAGGACGTTGTCCCCAGAAATGTACTTTTCCTGCGTCATCTAATGCAACAGAATAGGAAGTACCACTGCTAATTGTCTCAATGTTTTTCCCTTGTATTTCCTTGGGAATATTTAAATACTTCGTTCCTGGAGCAAGGTTATTTAATACGGTTTCATGTTCGTATGAGTTATACGGTCTGAATGTCGTTGTCCCAAAAACAATCGCAAAAATTAACACAAAACCAATAAGTCCCGTTACTCCAAGTTTGTTTTCAAAAAAGTTTCTCGCAATTTGTTTTGATGGGCTGATAACCACATCTTCTGCGATTAAATCTTCAAGTTCTTCGCGTCGTTGTCCACCACTCTTAAATAGATTAGCAAACATCGATTTGATACTTGACCAAAATGAATTTTTCTTATTATTGTCCATATCAAAATCCCCTAATCTAATTTAACACGTGGGTCAACCATCGCGTATCCAATATCCATAACAATGTTTGAAACGAGTGATAAGATTGCGTAGAACATGTTCATCGCTAATACAAGCATGAGGTCACGACTACCAACTCCTTGAATCAAGACGTTTCCAATCCCGTTCCACGAGAAGATTTGTTCAGTAATTGCGGCACCCCCAAAAATACCAGCAATCGAACCTGCAAGAACCGTTACAACTGGAATTAGAGCATTTCTAAACGCATGCGAATAGACAATGACTTTTCCTGATAACCCTTTGGCACGTGCAGTACGAATATAATCACTGTTTAACACTTCAATCATTGCATTTCTGACATATCGAATTGTCGATGCAAATGAACCAATGGTTAATGTGATAATTGGTAAGGCTGCATAACGGAACCATTGCCCCACATATGCAATCCCTGTAGTTCCAGCAAGTGGCATCCCACCTGTAGGGGAGATGCTTAATTTAATTGCAAAGAAGTAAATTAACAAGATCGAGATTAACAATGTTGGCATTGACATTCCGACAAGTGAAAAGACTTGCCAAAATTTATCAAATTTTCCGCCACGATTCACGGCTGATTTAATACCTACAATAATTGAAATAACAAACGCAATTGTTGTAGAAATTATATTAAGAAATACTGTATTTTTAAGAGGTGTTGCAATAACCTCTTTTACGGGTTTATTTTTAGAAGTTGAAATTCCTAAATCACCCGAAAGTGTGTTTTTTACCCAACGAACATATTGTTCTGGGAGTGGCTTGTTATGACCGATGCGCTCTGCAGCCTCATCGTAAGCCCTTTGGTATTGTTCTGGATCTTTGATCGCTGGGTTTATCATTCCTATTACGGGATCACCAGGCATCATTTTCACTAATGAAAACAGCATGATTGAAATGATGATCACAACAGGAATCAACGACATAATCCGTTTTATCATATACTTAAACATCGTTTTTCTCCTTTTAACACGACTATAAGAAGTGCCGATTGACACTTCTTATAGTACTTACATTCAATTATAACTCAAATTATCCTTCGATTGAGATATATTCCATAGTTTTTGACCAGTCCATCTCTGGTGTTACTTTTTCTAAACCTTTAACACGGTTTGACGCGATGTCATGGTATAGATTTGAGTAGAGAGGATTTGGAACAAGAGGTCATTCCAAAGTTGGAAGTATTCAACAACTGCTGCTGAATAAGCTTCACGATTTCCTGGTTCAATACGACGTACCTTTTCAATAGCTGCATCAAGTTCTGGATCTGAAATATCACTCCAGTTTAAACCTGTTCCAACATATTTTGAATGGTTTTGCCATGGATCATAAAGTGATGTGAATGATGTTGCAAGGTTAAATGCATTAAAGTCATTCTCTTCACGTCCTTGCATGTATGCACCTAAAGTAGCAAATTCACCTTGTTCAATGTAGTATTCCATACCAGCTTTTTCAGCTGCAGGAACTAATTGAGATACAATTAAATCTGTTACTGAGTTCTTCTCAGAACCAAAGTGTTTTACAACAAGTTTATTTCCATCTGCATCATAACGAGCATAATCTTTACTTGCTTTACTTGCATCAAATGGTGTAACACCATCTTTTTCGAATTTGTAGATTGATTGATCTAGTAATTCGTTTGCTTTAGTAATGTTGTAAGTATAGTCGATAAGTGAACTTTCAATCTTGTCCTTGTTATCTTTATAGAACCATTGTGATAATCCGAATGGTCCATTAACTACAGAACCGTATCCACCAGCAATTTTTTGAACAAATTCGTTACGGTTTAACATGTAACCAATTGATTGACGTACTTCTTTGTATTGAGTTGGTCCTTTATTTGCTTTTAATGTGATGTTACCAAATCCATTACGTGGATAGTTAACAGTTTGTAATTCAAGTTCTTTTGCTTTATTGATGTATTCACCCTCGATGTTTCCTGGTGATAAATCAACTTCACCTTTTTCGATCGCTTGTACTGTAACGTTTGAGTCAACTTGACGGATTACAACTTTTTCAACTTCTGGTTTTTGACCTTCGTAGTTTCCTACATATTGATCATTTTTAACAAGAATTGTTGTACCATTTTCATAGCTTTCTAACTTATACGCACCTACTACAACAGTTGGTTTGTATCGTTCAGTTGTTGAAACATATTCAACAGCTCCTTGAATTTCTTCAGGTGTGTTGTCGAATGCGTTTCCTTCAGCATTTAATTTAGCATCCTTAAACCAAACATGCATTGGTTCAGGTGAGATATCAGCTTTACTTGCTTCAAAGTAGTATGGCAAGTTTGCTTTATCGATTGTTAATGAGAATGTATTGTCGTCGATTAATTTAACCCCTTCGAAAACTTTTGATTCCCCTGTGCTATATGCGTTATAACCTAAAAGTTCATCTCCGGTACTTTCCATTGATGCAACTTTCATCCAAGCTGGATGTGCACGGAACAACATAGCCATAACGTAGTCTTTAGCTGTGATTTCTGTTCCATCAGAGTATTTATTGCCACCTTTGATTTTGAAGGTATAAGTTTTATTTCCTTCGCTGTCTGCTTTAACTTCATGGCTTTCTACGAAGTTAGGATTTGGCTTGATCTCTGAAGTATCGCGATCAATATAGAAAACGCTTGCACCTAAGTGCATTAAGTTAGTTGCCCATCGGTCATAGGCATTCGATCCGAACCCTTCCACAAAATCACCATTTTGTGAAGCAGGGGCCGCAACCGTTAATGTACTGGATGAACCTTGTGATCCACAACCAGTAAGAACCAATAACGCTGCAACGAATGCAATCATTAATTTTTTCATGGTAATTCTCCTCCTTTTGTTGTCAAACATTGATACAGATAAGTGATACTGTATGAATGTATTATATAGGATACAGAAAATTTGTCAATTGATTTTTCAGTATATTATCAATTTTATGAAAATAAATCATAAAATCTCTGAAACAATTTACATTTGCTGTTATTCTATGAAATATCCACTGTTTAGTGCGTTTAATGACGAATATTTTAAGTTGTATGAATATTTATCATGAAAAGTAATTCTAATATATCACAAAAAATCCATAGTTTGGCGTGAAGCGTCCGAAATACCTGAAACAACTTTCAGAAATTAATACAAGATAATACAAAAAAACTACAAATTCGAATGAATAAAATAAGGATGCTTTCGCATCCTTATTATATAGATTAAATATGAATTGGCAATCCGAGTGAAATTTCAGATGCATCCATAACTGTTTCTGATAGTGTTGGGTGAGCATGGATTGTTAGAGAAAGATCTTCAACATTCATGCGTGCTTCAACAGCTAATCCGATTTCAGCAATAATATCACTTGCTCCAACACCGGCTACTTGTCCACCAAGTAGTAATCCTGTGTCTTTTTCTGATATAAGTCTTACGAATCCTTCAACTGCATTAAGTGAAAGTGCACGACCGTTTGCACCAAATGGGAATTTTGATACTTTAACTATTAATCCTTGGTCTTTAGCTTCTTTTTCAGTTAATCCAACAGTTGCTAATTCAGGGTCTGTGAAACATACCGCTGGAATCGCAACATAGTCGATTTCTGAAGGTTGGCCTGAGATTGCTTCAGCAGCAACTTTTGCTTCGTATGAAGCTTTGTGCGCTAATGCTAAACCTGGAGTTACGTCACCAATAGCAAAGATATGTTTTTGGCTTGTACGTCCTTGTTTATCTACAGTAATAAGTCCACGTTCGTTTGTCTCAACACCGGCAACTTGTAAGCCAAGATCATCTGTGTTAGGACGACGTCCAACTGTAACCATAACGTAATCTGCTTCGATTGTAGCGGGTTTGCCATATACTTCATAACTAACAACAACTCCATCTTTTGTTTCTTTAGCATCTTTTGCCATAGCATTATTTACGATTGTAACGTCTTTTTTCTTAAATTCGTTTTCAACAAGTTTAATCATGTCTTTATCGAATTGAGGTAAGATTGAAGGCGCTCCTTCAAGAATTGTAATTTCTGATCCTAAATTAGCATAAACACCTGCTAATTCTGAACCAATATAGCCTCCACCGATAACAACAAGTTTCTTAGGAATTTCTTTTAAGTTTAATCCACCTGTTGAGTCAATGATACGTTTTCCAAATTTAAATCCTTTGATTTCAATTGGACGACTACCTGTTGCAATAATACAGTGTTTAAATGTATATGATTGAGCTGACTCATCATTTACAACACGTAATTGATGCGTGTCATTAAAGAATGCTGTACCACGGATGATTTCAACTTTATTTTTCTTTAATAACATAGCAATTCCAGATGTAAGTTTATTAACAACTTGCTCATCTTTCCATGCTTGTGTTTTTGTAAAATCAATTTTAACATTTTCGGCTGTAACACCAAATGTTTCTGAATTCATTGATTCTTGGTATCGATGACCTGCATTAATTAACGCTTTTGAAGGAATACATCCAACATTAAGGCAAACGCCACCAATATTATCTTTTTCAATAATTGCTACTTTTTGTCCTAATTGAGCTGCACGAATTGCCGCAACATATCCACCAGGACCTGAACCAATAACAATTGTATCTAATTCAAGAGCTAAATCTCCTACTACCATGTACTATTCCACCTTCCAATTAAGATTCCATCAATAGAAGCTCAGGATTGTTTAACAATCTCTTGAGTTCGTTCATGGCATTTTGTGCTAGGGCACCATCGATGATACGGTGGTCGAAGCTTAATGATAATGCTAACATATTTCCAACGCCGATTGTTCCATCTGCTAGAACAACTGGTTTCTTATCAATACTTCCTACACCCAAGATCGCTACTTCTGGGTAGTTGATGATTGGTGTAAACCAGAGTCCACGTGCTGATCCAATATTACTAATTGTAATTGAACCATCGCGCATATCTGCTCCAGCTAATGTATTATCATTTGCTGCGGCTGCCAATGTTGAGATTTCTTTAGCAACTGTAAAGATTCCTTTTGAATCAGCATTTTTGATATTTGGAACATATAAACCGTGAGGTGTATCTGCTGCAAAACCAATGTTAATGAAGTTTTTGTAAACAATTTCTTGTGTTGAGTCATCAACACTTGAATTTAAGATTGGGTATTTACGCACAACTGCAGTTAGCGCCTTAACAATGTAAGGTAAGAATGTTAGTTTAACATCTTGTGCAGCTGCAATTTCTTTGAATTTCTTACGGTGATTTACAAGTTCTGTAACATCCACTTCGTCAAATAATGTAACGTGTGGTGCTGTTGCCTTACTTGTAACCATTGCTTTAGAAATTGCTTTACGTGTTGGTGTCATTTTTTCACGTGTAGTTGATCCTGTAACAACAACTGGAGCTGGTTTAGCTGCAGGTTTTGCTACTGGTGCTGTTTCAACGGATGGTGTAGCTTCCACGACTGGAGTTTCAACTGCTGGTGCAGCTGCGCCGCCTGCGATAAATGCTTCAACATCTGATTTACGGATATGTCCGTGTTTACCTGTTGCTGTAACAAGTGTTAAATCAACATTATTTTCACGTGCAAACTGACGAACCGATGGCATTGCTAGAACGCGTCCAGCAATTTTATTTTGTGCAAACGATTCACCATTTCCCGCAACAGCATGGCTTGCAGTTGCAACTGGAGCTGCTGTTTGTGCAGGAGTTGATGCTGGTGCATGTCCTTCTGCCGCAAATTCAACGAGTGGTTGTCCAACTGTTGCCACTGTACCCGCTTCAATCATGATATTCATAATTTTTCCAGATACTGGGGATGGGATTTCTTGAACAAGCTTATCATTTTGAACTTCTAATAGTGGTGCATCTTCTTGGATGTCATCACCGACTTTAACGAACCATTGTACAATTTCACCTTCAGCGATACCTTCACCCACATCTGGCATATTAAACACAAATGATCCGGCAGCTGCTGCAGGTGCAGGTGCTGCTGTCTCTTCTTTAGCAGGTGCAGATGCTACTGCGCCTTCTGCTACGATTTCAACGAGATCGTCACCAACTGTAGCTACAGTTCCTGGTTCGACCATAATTTTTGTAATTGTGCCTGATACTGGGGATGGGATTTCTTGAACGAGTTTATCGTTTTGAACTTCTAATAGAGGTTCATCTTCTTTAATTGTGTCGCCTTCTTTAACGAACCAACTAACGATTTCTCCTTCAGCAATTCCTTCACCTACGTCAGGCATTTTAAATATAAATGACATTATGCACTTCGCCTCCTAAATTAATCAAAGTTAACAATTTCACGTACTTTATTAGTGATGTCTTCTTCGTTTGGTAACCAATCGTTTTCAGCTAAACCAAATGGGAAAATTGTATCTGGTGCTGCAACACGACCTACAGGTGCTTTTAATGTAAGAATTGCGCGTTCTGCGATTTCCGACATAACATGTGCGCCTACTCCGGCTTGACGTTGTGCTTCTTGTACAACAACTAAACGTCCTGTTTTCGTTACAGATTCGATAATTGTATCTAAGTCAATTGGTGAAACTGTACGTAAGTCGATTACTTCTGCAGAAATACCTTCTGCTGCAAGTGTTTCAACAGCTTTCATTGATTCACGAACCATTGCACCATAAGTAATAATTGTTACATCATTACCTTCTTTAACAACATTCGCTTTTCCTAAAGGAACTGTATAGTATCCTTCTGGAACTTCCTCACGGAATGAACGGTATAATTTCATGTGTTCTAAGAAAACAACAGGATCGTTATCTTCAATAGAAGCTAAAAGTAAACCTTTCGCATCATATGGGTTTGATGGGATAACCACTTTAATTCCAGGTGATTGTGCCATTAGACCTTCTAAGTTATCTGAATGGAGTTCAGGGGTGTGAACTCCACCACCAAATGGTGAACGAATAGTAATAGGCATGTTACGTGTGTTTCCTAAACGGTAACGTGTACGTGCCATTTGTGCAACAACTGAGTCCATTACTTCGAATACAAAACCGAAGAATTGGATTTCAGGAATTGGACGGAATTTTTCTAATGCCAATCCGATTGCTAATCCACCAATACCTGATTCAGCTAATGGTGTATCAAATACGCGGTCTTCACCGTGTTTTTCTTGAAGTCCGTCAGTTGCACGGAATACTCCACCGTTTTTCCCAACGTCTTCACCGAAAATCAATGTATTTTCGTCACGTTCAAGGGCAATATCAAGCGCTTCAGTAATGGCTTGAATCATTGTTAGTTGTGCCATTATTTGTTACCCTCCTTGTTTTCAAAATATTCAATTTGTTCTGCAATAGTATTTGTTGGTTCTTCGAACATATTCTTCAAGAAGTCAGAAACTTTTTGTTTTGGTGCTGAATCAGCAAGTTTAACAGCTTCTTTGATTTCATCATCAATTTGAGCAATCAATTCAACTTCTTTTTCGTCGTCCCAAAGACCTTTTTCTGTTAAGAAATTACGCATTCTGATCAATGGATCTTTTTTATCCCATTCATCAAAACTTGCTTGCGTTCTGTATCGTTTTGGATCATCACCTGAAAGTGAGTGAGGACCGAAACGTGATGTCAGTGTTTCAATTAACACTGGACCATTTCCTTCAATTGCCCAATCACGTGCTGCTTTTGTTGCACCATAGACTGCTAGGGGATCCATACCGTCTACTTGAACACCAGGGATACCCGCAGCTGCTGCTTTTTGAGCAAGTGTAGGTGCTGCTGTTTGGACGTGACGTGGTGTTGAAATCGCATATCCATTATTTTGAATAAAGAACACTACAGGTGCTTTAAATGCTCCCGCATAGTTAAGACCTTCATAAGTATCACCTTGTGATGATCCACCCTCTCCTGTATATGTAAATGCTACTTGTGCTTTTCCACGTTTTTTCAGTGCAATTCCAGCTCCTGCAGCTTGAATAATTTGTGCACCAATAATAATTTGTGGTGGCATTGCATTGAAATCTTCTGGATAGTTGTTTCCTTCAACGTGTCCACGGCTCCATAAGAATGCCTTATGTAGTGGTAATCCGTGTTTTACTAATTGAGGAATATCACGATATCCTGGGAATAAAATATCCCCTTCATTAAATGCAAAGTGACTCGCCATTTGACTTGCTTCTTGTCCAGCTGTAGGAGCGAAGAATCCAAGACGTCCTTGACGTGCTAATGTAGTTGAACGGTCGTTTAATGCTCGTGACCATAACATATTTTCAAAGAGTTCTACTAACTCCTCATCTTTTAAGTCTGGTAACATTTCTTTGTTAACAACTTTCCCAGTTTCATCAAGAATCTGGAATGTTGGGTAAAGCTTTTCAACATTTTTCAGTTGAGCAGCGAAATCCAACGCTTTATCTTTCTTAACTTGTGCCATTGAAATTTCCATTTCCCTTCTATATCTTGCTTAGGTCATTAAGTGGTAATGCCTAATTACAGTTTAAATGTAACACGTAAGCGCATTTCATTCAACGATATTGCTACTTTCGAGCAAAATTCAGTTGATGTTTAAATCTAATCAAACATCAACTCTAATAATTCCTCTTTTGTGATATTACCAAAGTATTTTCGTAAATCCATTTCCGAAAGCACGGCGTCGACATCGCTTTGTTTGAAACGAGCACCTTGAAGGCGCGCTTCGACATCCGCGACATCTTCTAATCCGAGGTAATCTCCAATAAATCGAACGTGATCGATATGGCCTTCGCTGACATCCATCAAGACTTCAACACGTCCGCCCGCAAATCGTTTACTGTTTTTAAGATTAAACTCTGGTGATGCACCATAAATCCAATCCCATGTGCCAAATCGGTTGATTGCCTCATACTCGATTTTCGCAATTTCTTCAGGTGCGAGAATAATTTCTTCATCTTGCCCCTTATTCGATAAAAAGTATTGTAACTCATCCCAAAAGGTTTTAAGATCAGTCCCTTCAGGTAAATGTTCCTTAATATTGGTTACACGTGATCGCACTGATTTTACACCCTTTGATGTAATTTTATCAGGATCAACATTTAACGCTTGAACCATATCCTCAATATTAACATCAAACAACAACGTACCATGGTGCATGAGCTTTCCATTTGCCATGCGTTGTGCATTTCCTGAAATCTTAAGTCCATCAATTAAAATATCATTACGTCCTGACGCCTCCGCATTGATACCCATACTTGCAAGTGCATCAATAATTGGCTGAACATACTTTTTATAATTGACTTTTCCTGGGTCATCCACATTAATCACAAATGTAAAATTAAGATTTCCAAAATCGTGATACACTGCACCACCACCTGAAACACGACGTGCAACTTTGATTTTGTTATCCTCAATAAATTTCTGATTAATTTCTTCGACGGTATTTTGATTTTTCCCAATAATTACCGCTGGCCCATTTTGCCATAGAAAGAAAAAATCCTCATCACAATTGATGTGCTTCATCGCATACTCATCAAGTGCTAAATTAAAATAAGGATTTGTTGATGGATTTTTTAAGTATCTCATACTTGTTACCTCACTCTCTATCTCCCACATCCACTTTCATTTTAAAGACCATTGCGATATAATTCAACTAAAGTGAATTTATATTTCACATTCACTTCGTTATCGTTTTGACAACTAAAAAGGAGATTAAATTATGGAATTCACATTACAAACACCCGCTATGATTTTTCCTGCAATTTCTCTGCTCATGCTCGCTTATACAAACCGTTTTGTCGTGCTTGCTGGGCTGATACGCGATCTTTACGAAAAACATCAAGATTCCCCAAATAAACAGATTCTCGCTCAGATAATTAACCTTCAAACACGGATGAAATACATTAAATCCATGCAGGTCCTTGGAGCTATGAGTTTTATTGGGGCTGTGCTTAGCATGCTCCTTACGCTCTTTGTACAATATAACGCAGCCATGGTTACGTTCTCTCATATAGTATTTGCACTCAGTTTAGTTCTACTTGTTATTTCATTGGTCTATTTACTAAAGGAACTTTCTATATCAATAGAAGCACTTACCATTCAGTTACAAGATATTAAAAATAAGAACGAAAACAATTAGCACTTATGGAGTAGTAAACTAAAAGTAGACAAGTAAAAAAGACTTGTCTACTTTTTTGTGTAATAATAAAATCAGAGATAAAACGGAGGTATTAATGATGGGAAGACCCAAAGGTGGATTAAATAATAAATGGACTTATGAGGATCGTATTAAAGTCGTTACACGTCATATTGATGAACATATAAGTGCTGCGAAACTATCACAAGAAACAGGAATACCTAAAGGAACGATTAATGGTTGGATTGATCGATTCATGCGTGATGGTAAAGAGGGTTTAAAAAACAAGAAAAAGACAGGAAATCATTTTTCTGCGCTTCATACGAGTAAATCATTAACTGAGCTCGAACGACTTCAACTCGAAATTCTAAAACGAGATATTGAGATTGCACGATTAAAAAGGGTACCAGGTGAAAGGAGTTGGTGTAAACAAGGAGTTCGTTACTTTAAAGACAAGAATTCCAAATAGCACATGACTTATCTTTTAAACATCCGATTACGTTCATTCTTAGATTTATGAATTTGAACCGATCTGGTTATTACAAGTGGTTAAAGCATAAGAATGATCTCAATATTTATGAACAAAAGAGCGATTCTTAGCTTTGTGATTAAAGACTGGCATCGCCGTTTTCCAAGTTATGGTTATCATGATATCGCTGCAGTCATGAGAAAGCAAAGTGATTTAGGGATTGAATTTTCCGATAATTTAATCCACAAGTGTTGCAAGTTTTAAATATTAAATCAAAAGTTAAACACTATTCCTATAAAACCTGGAACACAAAGTCGAATTTATCCTAATATTATAAAGAATCAATGGAGGCAACCAAACCTTTAGAAATTATTGTTTCAGATATGACACATATTCGAAACAAAGGGATTAATTATGAATGGACTTTAATGGTTGATACCTTTAACAATGAAATTATCAGTTCTGCATTATCGCGTACAACTGGTGATCCTAAGCCTTACTACAAGTGTCTCGAGGATCTCCTTGCGCTACTTAAGGATAATAAAAAAACAGCTCCCACGATTCTTCACACAGATCAAGGAGCTGTCTACCACTCTAAAGCTTTCGCTAAAGCGCATGAAAATTATAACATAATTAGATCTATGTCGCGAGCTGGAACACCTACAGATAATCCAATTATCGAATCATTAAATGGATGGATTAAAGCAGAAATGGCGTGTGATTATCAATACTGGTCCGTAGATAACTTTGAAAATTTTATCGAAGAATATGTACATTATTTCAATTTTGAAAGACCTGCTTACTGTTTAAATTACAAAACCCCTATCCAATATAAAATGGATAAGGGTTTCTAGTCTTTTATTAATGTCTACTTTTGTTTGACAACTCCACATATTATGATCAGCTTTTCTTTTATCCAAATACTACATTAACAATTTGTTCTGTAGCATTACCACCATAGGTGACATGATTTTCTTTCATTACCTTAGTTTTCGCAACTTGTTCTTCATAATTCATCGATTTGATGTGTTCGATAAGATGCGCTTCATCACGAATGATACCACTAGGAATCACTGTCTCTAAGTCAATATAAAATCCACGTTTTTCAGAATACGCTTCATAGTCATAACCAAAGCAGATTACAGGTCTTTCAAGGACACAATAATCAAAGATAATACTTGAGTAGTCTGAGATAAGGATATCTGAAATCATCATCAAGTCGTTTACACGAGGATACATCGTTCCATCATAGAAGAAATCATCAAAGGTAACTCCCATCAATTCATTGGTATAAGGATGCGTTCTTAAGATAACAACATATTCATCACCCAAGGCCTTTTTCCAAACGTCACAGTCAATGGGTGGTTTAATTTGATAACTCTTACCGAAGTCTTCACTATCCCGCCATGTCGGTGCATAGAGAATCACTTTTTTATCTTCAGGGATGTTTAAACTTCGTTTAATTTCGATAACTTTATCCGAATCCACATGGTACAATTCATCATTACGAGGAAGTCCTGTAGGGACCATTGACTCTGGACGTGCATTAAAGTCTCGATAATAGATGGGTCTTTCATTTTCCGCACTATAACAAATATAATCCGTATCGGACCAATCAAAATCGGTTCGACCCGCTACCGCATTGCCCATCTCATTAATTGCTACACCGTGCCATGTATTGAGAAAGACCGTCTTTTTCTTTTTAAAATGCAAGCCGCGTTCAATATTAACACTTGTAATCCAATACTGTGCTTTCAACGCAGTTTTAAAATATTGCCACGTGTCCGCTTTAACAAGATCGGCACCGTCGATTGTTTGTGTAACATCATCAACCGCCCATACAAAACGATACTGTGCGTATTTCGAATCTTTTTTCATATATTCATAAATGGCACGGGGACTATCGTTATAGCCGCGAGAGTTTGCAGATATTAAGATTAAATTTTCTTCAGTACGAATAAACAAACCAATAAATCGGAAGACCATGGACAGGGTCTTTGTAAATACGATTAACAAGACTTTATTGTGTTTTAATATATAATCAAGTTTTTTCTTCATTCATAACCTCCTTGAAAGGTTTTATATACATGGGGTATTATACTATAAATAATCAACAATTCCTATTCTCTTTGAAATAAAGAAAAGGTGCATCACACACCTTTCCCCAATTAAATTAACTCGATTGTTTGAATGATTTGAGGCTCAAGTGGCTTATCATTTCGATCACGTTTAACATGAACGATTTCATCAACCACTTCAATACCATCCACAAGTTTACCAAAACTTGCATATTGACCATCTAAATGTGGTGCATCCTCAGCCATAATAAAGAATTGACTTCCAGCACTGTTTGGATCCATAGCACGTGCCATCGATAGAACCCCTTTACTGTGTTTTAAGTCATTTTTAAAACCATTTGATGTAAATTCACCTTCAATTTCATATCCAGGACCACCCATTCCTGTTCCATTAGGGCAGCCTCCCTGAATCATAAATCCAGGAATTACACGGTGAAAAATTAATCCATCATAAAACTTTTCTTCGATGAGCTTCACAAAGTTTGCAACCGTTTTAGGTGCAATGTCTTCATAGAGTTCAGCAGTCATGGTTTTACCACTATTCATTGTAATTTTAATTGTTTGTGTCATAAAAATACCTCCGTGACAATCATAGCAAAAGTGCTATACTTTTACTAGGAGGAATTCTTGAAAGGTTTAAAACCACATCTTTACAAAATCGGTTCATCGCAAGTCTTAGACTTACCTTTCGAAGTCAGGTCATCATAAACCCCTAAAGGACGTTCGCGTTACTTTTCTTAGTCCATGTTATAATTGAGATAAAGGAGCACATTATGTCACATAAGTATCGAATAATTAGTACTATAATTGAAGATCGTATTATGGATGGTATCTATCCTTCTAATACAAAAATTCCAACCGAAGAAGCTTTAATGCAGGAGTTTGATGTTAGTCGAAATACCATTCGAAAAGCCATTGGCCTCTTATCACGACAAGGTTATATTATCTCCGTTCAAGGAAGTGGTATGTTTGTTCGTGATGTGGATCATATCAATGCAATTAATTTAGAAAATTTTCATGGCTTATCCTCAAATCATAAAAAAAATCGAATCGAAACCAAAATCTTAGACTTTCAAGAGATTTCAGCCAATCGAGAAATTGCCATTGAGATGAATTGTGAAGTTGGAACCCAATTGTATTTTGTGAATCGATTACGAATCGTCGATGGCAATCGATGGGTTGTAGAGTATTCATATTTTAATCGTAATCTTATTCCGTATTTAAATCGAGAAATTATTGAAAATTCGATTTATTCTTATATTCAAGAGGGGCTAAGACAAGAAGTTGGGTATATTGACCGCTTAATTGAAGCGGGTTCTTTAGATAATACAAATGCGGAATTACTGGGACTGCATCTCGGTGATCCGGCTTTAAAAACAACAAGTAAGGCAATGCTTAAAAACGGAGAAATTTTCGACTATTCGATTGACTACCATCATTATAAGTATGCACGATTCTTAAAATTATCCAGTCCAATTTAAAAGGGAGCTATGCTCCCTTTTCTGCTTCAATCATCAATTTAATTTGTTGGAGTCGTCCCTTAAGTTGTTTACGAACTTTTTGTTTGATAAACGGAAGACGATATAACATTTCACCCTTACTCTTCTCATCATATGAAGAAATAAACGTGCCATCTTTGTCTTCAAAAAATTCATAATGGGTTGTAACGGTCTCTTTAGGGTTCTCGGATACAAATGCGAAATGTTTATAGCGGTCATGAATGATAACACGTTGCTTTAATTCAATATCACGACCATTCATGGTTTTAACCTTAGCCTTCATTTCACGATTCAGCATCTTTTTAGGGCTACACTTGAAAAGCTTTGCGAACTCAAGTTCGAAACGTTCCAATGCTTCTTCTAAAGGCGCCTCAATAAAAACTGTTTCTTTAAGCATACATTACCTCACTTTTCTTTATTATAACCGAAAAAACGATAAGTCTACGACTTATCGTTTTGAATTTAGATATCAACGATAGCGAAAGAAAAATCATTGGATGAAAGGGCATGATTTTTTGCGCTTAAACGACATAAACCCATCAAATTTAAAATGCTACGACTGAATTTGAAAAATGAAAGAAACTATGCTGTCTCTTTTTTTAGTATTATTTTTCGACCCATAACAAAACAAAGATAAAAAATAAAATAAACGGTCACAATTATATTTGAGTCCGGTTTCTCTATATAGAGAATAATCGGAAAAATTAATAAATAAATCGCGTTGGTATATTTGAATAGTTTTCTATTCCAACACCCTTTGGTCTCATTTACTATTAACACTAACATAATCATTATTAGCAATAAACACAGTATGCTTACGATGGTAAAAAACACATCATGATTGTGAATCATCATAACCCTCCCCCAAAATTAGTTATACAGAGAATATCTTGGTATCATTGCGAGCAACTAAGCAATATCGAGTCCGAACTGATGCATCAAATGCGCCCTACTAGATCAACCCGTTTTATTTGACAGAGCATCCAAATCAGCCATTATCACAACCGTTTTGACGAATGATTTTTATTTATTACTGCAGCTGCGTACTTCTACAATTTTTAAAGATGTTCCCCTTCAATAATTTAAATGTACCATATCTTATGATTAATACAAGCTGATTGAAACAGAACAAGGCCTCTTTGTCAGATAAAATCGCATCTTATCGTTCGAGTTTGTGAAAGGATATAACGATCATTCGTCGTTAAGGCTACAGTCAAGACAAACCGAGAAATAAATACTCAAAGCTTACTCGATATTAAGACGTCTCGAGTAAAAGAAAAAGATAAGTCATAGACTTATCTTTTGTAGTTTTGTAAGGATTCAAGCACATCCGCATCGCATCGTTTACAGAATTCAGTAATGAGAGCAACTGTATCTGCGTAATCTTTACGATGAATAATACCTAAGTGTGAGTGAATGTAACGCGCAGGAATTGAAAGGGTTAACGTAATAACACCATCATGAACTTTATGGATTTCCCCAGAATCCGTCCCTCCAGCAGCCAGGATTTCAAATTGTGTATCAATATTCATCTCTTCAGCAAGATCCTGAAGGTAATAGAGAAGTCCTTTATGACCAATAACAGAACCATCCATCACTTCTAAAGTTGCACCGACACCCATTTTAATACGGTTATCTTCACCTGGTGTATCGGTAGCGATAGTGACATCAACAGCAAATGCAATATCTGGATTAATTGTTTGTGCTGCAGTACGTGCACCACGTAATCCAACTTCTTCTTGTACAGTTCCCACTGAGTAAATATGGGATGCTGTTTGTACATCTTTAAGCTGTCTCATAACATCGACAACAATAGCCGCACCAATACGGTCATCCCAAGCCTTTGACATTAAGAAGTTTGGGTTTGCCAACACGTGGAAGTCAGATTTTGGAGTTACGGTATCACCAACTTGAATTCCTAATAATTCAACTTCATCTTTTGATGCTACACCAAGATCAACGAAAACCTCAGTGATGTCCATAACTTTATTACGTACCGCCGGCTTCATTCCGTGCGGTGCCTTAGAGCCTGTAACACCAACATACATTTTTCGATCACGTGTTTGAATTGTAACTGGTTGAGACAGCAAGACATGTGGCCACCATCCGCCTACTGGGTGAATTCGTAAAAAACCATTATCATCGATGCTACGAACCAAGAAACCCACTTCATCGATATGACCTGCTAACATAATCTTAGGTCCATTTTCAGCACCTTTTTTATGAGCAATAATTGATCCTAAATTGTCAAAACAGATATCATCCGCACTCTCTTCAACCCATGATTTAAAGACATTGGCAACATCTTTTTCGTGACCTGAGATACCATTTGTAAGCGTAAAATCAGCAAGCATTTCTAAATTTACATCACCATATGCTTCTTCAAGTGTAATATTTTTCTTCATATCATTCTCCTATTTCTAGACCCTCACTATAATCCAATAATCTTACAGTATTAAGACGCTAATTATGATGTAATACGACACCCTACAAAGATGCGACCGAATCATCTAAAATCAATGAATCCCTTAAACACATGTAACGTCAATTGGTGGGAATCAGAGAGCCTCTTTTTTCTAAACTATCATATCACAAACATTTCGTCAGAACACGAATTATGATAGCGAATATTCAAGATGACAAGAATAGCGACAAAAACACCTATTTGGAAATAGGTGTTAACGTATTCATTATTTTTGTTTCATTTTTCTCGTTAAACTGGTTCATATAGAGTTCATAATATCGACCTTTTTGGTTCATAAGACTCTCATGATTACCATCTTCGATAATGGTTCCTTTATCAATAACAAGGATGCGATCTGCACTCACAATCGTCGAAAGACGATGCGCAATAATGAAACTTGTTTTTTCTTTAAGAACGGTTTCAACTGCGTTTTGAATAATCGCTTCCGTTTCAGTATCAATTGAGGCTGTAGCTTCGTCGAGGATAAAGATTGATGGATTTACAAGAATTGCCCGAGCAAAGGAAATCAATTGTTTCTGCCCTGTCGACAATCGGCTTCCGCCTTCACCTACATCTGTTTGATATCCATCTTCAAGTTCTGTGATAAAGCGATGTGCATCAACAAGTTTTGCAGCCCGTATGACCGCTTCATCAGAAGCATTGGGTTTCCCATACGCGATGTTATCACGAACCGATCCAGAAAAGAGGTGGGGTGCTTGTAAAACATATCCAAGATGTGAGTGGAGCCATCCAATCGATCGTTCTCGATAGTCTACCCCATCAATCCTAATCGAACCTGAAATGGGTTCATAAAAACGACAAATAAGGTTTACAATGGTTGACTTACCACTTCCCGTCTCTCCAACTAAAGCGACGCGTTGTTTGGGTTCAACGGTTAAATTAAAGTTTTTTAATATCGGTTCCGATGCTTGATAATAAAAATCAACATCTTTAAATTCAATATTTCCAACGATCGGTTCATAGACCGATTCTTTGGGATTTAAGATTGTTCCATATTTTTCAATAACATCTGGACGATCGATGAGTGATGAATCTTGTTCCAATAATGAAAGAACACGCTCTGCAGATGCTTGGGCCATTTGTAACTGTGCAAACACATTACTAATATTACGGAGCGGTTCAAAAAAACGTTCCGCATATTGTGTAAATAGGATTAAAGTTCCAATTTGGATAACACCTTGTAACGCCATGTTCCCACCAACATAAATAATACCCGCATTGCCTAACGAAGAAATAATGGTAATGATAGGCATATACAGTGCACTGAGTATGACAGCATGAATGGACTTTGATCGCATGGCCATGGTGTTGTTTTTAAATTCACTGTAATGAATCGACTCCAATCCCATTGACTTAGTAGTCTTTGCTCCGGTAATCCCTTCACTAAATCCATGGGTGATTTTTGAATTCTCCGCACGAACGTTTCGATAGTTTTTTAGGATACGTTTTTGAAACCACGAGCTTACAAAGTAAACCATAGGTACAATCACAAGAATGATTAACGCAAGTTTCCAATTGACCGTAAACATGACCACCAACAACATCATCATGACTAAAAATCCCCAAACTAAATCATTAAAACTCCAGGAGAGGATTTCCGACAACCGTGAGACATCACTGGTCATTCGAGCCATAATTCATCCTGTAGGCGTTTTGTCATAATATGAAAAAGGAAGATTTTGAAGTTTTTCCATAACATTTTGACGGATTTGATAACTAATATCCATCTCAATAAGACCACTTCGATAAATAAATTCATAAATTAGAAATGCTTGGACCGCAACCAAACCTCCATATAAGAGCGCAAACTTCAATATGGCTTCTGTTGAACCTTGACCTTGATAGAAAACATCAATGGCATATCGATTCAAGATGGGAAGGATAATCCCAATAACCGCTTCAAACAGAACAAAAAACAGCGCTAAAAACAGATTCTTTTTGTTCTCAAGCAGCATCATTAGGATTTTTTTCCAAAGCCCAACATCTAATTTTTCAGAAGTAAACTGCTCTTCTTCTCTATAACTCATCGACAAATCCTCCTTTCTGATTGGTTTGAATATCATAAATATTTCGATACAGTCCATCAACGTTCAATAGCGAATTATGTGTACCAATTTGCTTGATTTCGCCATCAAGAATAACAATAATTTTATCCGCATTTTGTGCACTGTTAATACGATGGGTAATGATGATGGATGTGGCATTTTTAGTATGATTTAATGCTTCTCGAATGGAAGCATCAGTTTGAGAATCTAATGCAGATAATGAATCATCAAAAATTAAAATCGGTGTATTTGCGATAAGCGTCCGGGCAATCGCAACACGTTGTTTTTGTCCACCGGATAGGGTAACACCTTTCTCACCAACGGGTGTTTCATACCCTTGGTCAAAAGAAGTTATAACATCATGAATCGAAGCAATTCGAGACGCGTCATAGACGTCTTGCTCCGAAGCGTGTGGAATGGCAATACGAATGTTTTCAAAAAGGGTTTTTGAATAGAGATAAGGTTCTTGTAAAACAAGTCCTACTTGCTTACGGAGAGAACTTTTCGCGATCTCGTTTATGTTAATCCCGTCAATTTTAATGGACCCTTCAGATACATCATAAATGCGCGTAAGTAAATGAACCAAACTTGATTTACCACTCCCTGTTGGTCCCATAATCGCACCCGTCTCTCCCGGTTGAATGGTAAAATTCAAATTTTTAAGAACGGGGGTGGATGCATCATCGTATTGAAACGATACATTTTCAAAAATAATTTCACCCTTAATTTCAGGCTTTAATCCTGACTCAAGATCTTCAATCGGCAGGTCTAAGATTTCGTTCAAACGATCAATACTTACACTAACCTTTCCCATATCGGATAAGCCATATCGGATAAGGTTCGGCCAACATTACGTATTGGCCACAACACCATATTTACATAAGAAATAAAGACAATCGCATTCCCAATGGATAAATTGCCCGCACGCACTTCAAAAATACTTGCGATAAGCACAATTAATGTCTGCATAAAACAAAGTAAATCAGAGGTCCCCCAATAGATTCCGAGAAGTCTGATCATTTCCTTTGTTATGGAGGCATAGGCTTGGTTTTTAGCTTCAAATTTCGTAACTTCAAACTTTTCTTGATTAAATGCTTTCACAACTCGGACGGCATCCATGCTTTCTTGAAATGTATTCGATAATGCTGCTTCCGCTTCATCACTTTGCTTAAACACTGCCTGCATTTTTTTAAAGAATAGAAACGCAAACCCAAAAATAAAGGGAAAAGAAATCATGGTAATCCAGGTCATCGTTACATTAATACGGAATAATACCGTCAATGCGATTACAACCATGGTAAAAGCATAAACAAGTTCCTGAATTTTTGATTTGAGAAAACGTCCAATCTGATCGACATCACTGGTACAACGTTGTATTAAATCACCGGTTTTTGCTCGTACATGGTAGGCGTATGGAAGTTTCTGTAGGTGATCAAACACATCATTACGTAAACTTTCTGAGAAAAATTCAGAAAAAGAACCAATTGAATAACCTGCACAAAAATGTGCAACACCACTTAAGATGTTCAGCACAACAATTACCACACCAACATACCATAAATGTTCACGAACGGAATGCATTCCACCTAAAAAATTCGTAAGTGTGTTCATCCATGATGTCGTTATGGGTAAATCATTTAAAACATGATCAATGGTGTATTGAAGTAATAAGGGATTGACTAAAAGCACTGCACAATAAACTACTACCGAAAAGATCATCACAATTATTTTTTTTCGATGACCCTCAGTATATTTAGAAATAAATCTAATATTTTTCATATTCACCTCGATATTATTGTATCTTCTCCTTTAAAGCTTAAAAAACACATTTTCATGTGTTTTTATGAATATCTATGCTGAAAAATAAGTGGGCTAGGAGACACTTAAAGAATCACACAGACAATCATAAGTATTTTGTTCAAAACAAAATGCGACGCTCGATAATGCAACATTATCATTTTTATTCACTTGGGTTAAAAGGTGCTTACTATTTCTTGGAGACACAAAAGCCCCTTGCTGATTAAAAAAGTCAAAAACTATCTCTGCCATAATCATTAGAAATAAAACAACACACATTAAACATTTATCTGAGCGATTCATAAGTTCCTCCTTTCATTTGTATATATTTTATCATATATTTCAAAAAAAGTAATCAATACCCAACATCGTGATAGAGATTTGGTATAATAGAAATGGTGATAAAATGAAACTTAAAATCGTCGTCACAACGGACGTCCATGGAAATATCTTTCCAACAAATTATACAAGTCGTGAAAACCTCGAAGATTATGGGCTTGCACGCATTAGTACTGCAGTAAATCAATTCCGAAAGGAAGGAAATGTTTTACTCTTAGATAACGGGGATGCTTTTCAGGGAACTCCGTTATTAACTTACGCACATCAACATGCGCAATCCGTACCCAATCCTATGGCACAATGTTTTAATGCCATGAATTATGATTTTATTAATTTAGGAAATCATGATTTTAATTATGGACCTGAAATTCTCCAAAAATACATAAGCGAAAACAATGCACCCCTACTTACTTCAAATCTTGAAATAGATGGGTCTGTACCGGGCCAAACTCAAATTCTTACTTATGAAGGTAAAACGATTGCACTTATTGGTGTTTTAACGAAATATATTCCACATTGGGAACGTCCTGCTCATATCGAAAACATGGTTTTCAAAAGTGCTTTTGACCAGCTCCAACAAGAAGTTCAACGTGTACGAAATGATGTCGACTATGTCATTGCTATGTACCATGGTGGTTTAGAGCGTGATCCGCAAACGGGTGAACCGACTGAACGGCTTACTGGTGAAAATGAAGGATATGCTATGACTGAGATTGAAGGGTTAGATATTCTAATTACAGGACATCAACACCGTTCCTTTATCGAAACCGTTAACGGGGTTTTAGTAACTCAAAACACCTTTAAAGCAAAGGAATTGATTACGATTGATCTTGATTTGGAAACCGGAAACGCCTCAGCAAAACGACTCAGTGCCTCCGATTATGATGTAGACCAAAATTTATTGGAACCACTACAAGGCTTACAAAACGAAACACAAACATGGTTGGACCAACCCGTTGGAACCTTAGAAAACATGGATGTGATGATTAACGATGCATTGGATGCACGCCTTCATAAACATCCGCTCGTTTCACTCTTAAATCAAATACAACTTGAACGATCGGGTGCACAAATTTCTTCTGTAGCCCTTTTTAACGGGGCTCAAGGATTTAGAAAATCAATCACAATGCGTGAATTAGTAAGCACCTACCTATATCCGAATACGTTGGTGGTAAAGCGAATGAGTGGAAAAGCACTTCGTGAAATGATTGAATTTAGCGCCCATTATTTTACCGTCGATGCCCACCAACACATTGTTCCCTCACCGGAATACGTTGAACCCAAGCCACAACATTATAATTACGATATGCTTGATGGCGTGGATTACACCCTTGATATCTCAAAACCGAGAGGTTCACGTGTAGTGAGCCTAACGTATCAAGATAAACCAGTTCAAGATAGTGATGAATTCACCGTGGTTGTAAACAATTATCGAGCAATGGGGGGCGGAAACTATACCATGGTTGCGGAAAGTGAAACTTTAGAAGATATCCAAGAAGAAATGGTCGATATCATTATGGATTATTTTATTCAACATTCCCCAGTTTACGTCAATCATCGTGATAATATTAAAGTAATTGCATCAAGATAAAAACCAAAAATACAAAGCTTCGAATACTTAGAAGTTTTGTATTTTTTTAATTCAATCGAAAAAAAATCTTGACACTCGAAAAAAATAAAAGTATTCTAGTTCGTGTACAGTGAGACACAATGGTGTCTCATTTTGTATTTTCAGGAGGTAATTATGATTAAAGCTATAGTAGGTGCCAACTGGGGCGATGAGGGTAAAGGAAAGCTCACAGATGTATTCGCAAGTGAGTCTGACATTATTGTTCGGTTCCAAGGGGGCAATAACGCAGGTCATACAATTATTAATGATCAAGGAAAGTTTGCGCTAAAGATGTTACCATCCGGTGTTTTCTATAAACATACGATTAATGTTATTGGTAATGGTGTTGCGTTAAACATTCCTGCATTCATTCAAGAGTTAGAGGAATTAAAGACTCGAGGTGTTCATCCTCAAGTTATTGTAAGTGATCGTGCTCAAATCGTGATGAGTTACCATAAGAATTTTGATGTTTATGAGGAAGCACGTATGGGTAAAGATCAGTTTGGATCTACCAAATCGGGGATTGCGCCTTTTTATTCCGATAAATACGCAAAAATCGGGTTCCAAGTCTGTGAGTTATACAACGAAGACTGGTTACGCAGTAAAATTGATCGTGTTCTTGATATCAAAAATACTTTATTAGTAAATTTATATCATCAAGAACCGCTGTCAGCGGATGCAATCTTTGAAGAATTAATGCAATACCGTGATTTAATTGACCCTTATGTTCGCGATGTCTTCACCTTTTTAAATGAAGCGCATGATCAAGGTAAAAACATTCTCTTCGAAGGGCAACTTGGTGCATTACGTGATCCCGACTTTGGAATTTATCCTTATTCAACCTCTTCATCTACTTTAGCTTACTATGCGACCATCGGAGCAGGATTGCCACATCCTATCGACGAAGTATGGGCAGTCACAAAAGCTTATTCAAGTTGTGTTGGTGCTGGTGCATTTGTCTCAGAAATTTTTGGAGAAGAAGCCGAGGCATTGCGAAGACGTGGTGGTGATGCGGGTGAGTATGGCGTTAATACTAAACGTCCTCGTCGTGTTGGCTACTTTGATGCGGTCGCAACACGTTTTGGATGTAAAACCCAAGGCGCAACTCATGTTGCACTCACAAACATTGATGTTCTTTCCTATCTAGATGAAATCAAGGTTGTAACGGCATATGAGTATCAAGGACAACAATCCATGCGATTTGGAAATATTACAGAATTAGAACATACAACCCCTGTAATTGAAACATTCCCTGGATGGAAAGAAGATATTACACACATTACATGCTATGATGACCTTCCTGAAAATTGTAAAAACTATATTAATAAACTTGAAATGCTCATTGATACAAATATTGCACTTGTTTCAAATGGTCCAAATCGAAACCAAATTATGAAGCGTACGCCTTTACGGTAAAAGAAAAACGAACAGAATCTGTTCGTTTTTTTCTATAATCTTCCCTCATCACTACATTTATTGCGTATTGTACGAGCAGGAATGCCTGCAACAATATCACAGCGTGCGACATCTTTAGTCACAACACTCCCCGCACCAATTACGGCTTCATCATGAATCATAATATTACCAAGTACCTGTGCTCCAGCACCGACGTGTACTTTATTTCCTAACGTTGGATGTCTTTTGCCCGGTTCGCGTGATTTACCACCTAAAGTAACCCCATGATGAATTAAACAATCATCACCAATAATTGCAGTCTGTCCAATGACAACACCGCTTCCATGATCAATAATAAAACGTCGCCCAATCTGTGCTCCTGGATGAATCTCGATTTGTGTCAAAAAACGTCCGAGTTGCGAAATGAATCGTGCTACAAAGTAAAACTTAATACGATAGAAACAATGTGCGATTCGATAAAACCCCATCGCATGGTATCCTGGATAGAGTAAAATTACCTCCAGAACTGATCGTACAGCAGGATCTTGTTTTTTATATGCACGTGCTGTCTCTAAAAATCTCATAAAATATTCCTTATTTTAATTCGAGTAACGCTTCATTGATAAGTTTTAGAACATAAATTCGATCGGCTTCATTATTTTCAAAATCAAGATGATCAACATTAATCTTAAGCATGGGTGAAAGATCGTAATTATCAAAATAATTACTGTATTCACGATTGAGTTTTTCCCAATATTCGCGTTCAACAATTAATTCATAATCTCTCCCACGTTTCTTAATGCGGTTCATTGCCTCATCAACACTTATTTCAAGATATACCATTAATTTGGGAACATGAACATGTTCAAGCATATTTTGTAATAACTCAGAATAAATTTGAAATTCTTCGTCACTCATTTCTCCACTTAAGTTTAACATACGGGCGAATATTGCGTCCCCATATATGCTTCGGTCCATAACCGCTTTGATTACGTCTTTCGCTTGTTTGATATGCTCAAAACGCTTATTTAAGAAAAACACTTGTAATGGAAATGAATAGCGACAACGGTCATGATAAAACTTATCCAAAACAGGATTATCAACTACCGGTTCTTCCAACTCTTCATAGCCCCCTTGACCAAGAATACGCATTGATGAACTTTTCCCAACACCTACAACCCCTTCAATAACTATCATGTCATAAACCTCTTTCCGTGATACATAATTTAATATATCGCTATAATTAAATCCCATAACTCACCACCATCTCATGTCCCTAAGAGACACTCTATTCATAAGTTTAGCTTTGTAATGACAAAAAAGCAAGCCTCTTAACGATAGAGTTTCGTAATTTTATGACATTCATCAACAATCCATTCGCGAAGCCACTCCGGTTTTAAAACCGTAATATGAGAACCGCCTTGTAAAATAAAATCTTTAACGGCAAGTTCATTCGAAAACTCGACTTTTAGAATAAAGCGATGATCATCCAACCACGTAATTTCTTGGTGTTCACCCCAGATATACTCACTAATATAATCTTGCTCAAAAACTTCCAATTCTGCGAAGACGGGTTTTATTTTATAGCCGAATTTTGAAAATACATGCTTGCTTGAAGTTTCGTCATCAAACCGAAAAACCTCATCACGTAACGATAATTCATGAATGCGATTTACTTTTAGGCTCAAATAGCGATTCTTTTCATCATAACCCAAAAGATACCAAAATTTATTGACAATCACAAGCTCATAAGGCTCAAAGACATAAGAACGCTTCTCCCGATGATTTTTACTATAAACAATATCAATACGCAAATGATGCTCAATGGCGTTCTCAAGCAGCTCTATATGTTTTTGATAGAGATTTGGATCAACATTAAGCTTAACCGATTGAAAAGCAGATACAGATACATTCCCACTATAATCCAACTGGTGTGATAATTTTGAAACAACAGCTACAAAGTCATTTCCGAGTGTCGGGTTATCCTGTGATAACAAAACCGCAAAAGCTTGCTTTAACATCTTGCGTTCATTACGTTCAAAAGCGAGCGGTTGTATTTGCGTTTTAGATTCTAAAACATAACCCCCACCTGGACCCATGACCGTAGTTATTTCATACCCTACCGATTCAAGTTCTGCTTTGAGTCGCTGCACACCACGCTCACTGATTTCCAAAAGATCCGCCAGCTCTGAAAGGGGAACAACAGAGCGTGCGGATAATACGTCTAACATAACCAAAGCATTGCTTAACTTACTCATAGATCGTTTGACCTTTGATAACATAACAGCGTGTTAAAAGATCATTAAATTCAGATTCACTTCGGGCTATTTGACATAGTCCACCTAGTGAGAGTTCCGGAAGCAAGTCACTCACTTCAACGATACACTGACGACTTAACAATTCCCCTCGGTGAACCGCACCGGGAAATTCGGTTCCGGTATATGTCTGGATAAATGAAATTTCAAAATTTAAGTCTAGATCACGACTCACCGTTAATAGATTCGGTTCGTTGGACCCAAAATAATCATAAAGTGTTTGCGCTCCCGATACCGTTAAATAATTCGCACCACGATCTGATGAAGCAACCGAATAGTCGTTGGAGTAATGCGTATTGAATTTTAACTCATTATAGAAATCCTGTGCATCCTCATGAGAAACAAACTTTAAAGTCACGGAAACACTGTCTTCAAATGAGAGACCAAAGGTTTCTGTAAAACGAAGTGCCTGATCATTAATAAATGAGCTCACATCATTTCCTTTCATTGCAATCATCAAATCTTTTAAATTAAATCCTTTTTTCATCATGTATCACCTCTTGACTCAAGTATACCAATAGTATACGACAATTTTGGTCGTATATTCAAGAAAGCGAAAAAAAGTGGATTTATAATCCACTTTCGATTTAATTATTGCCAGATTGATTGTAAAGAAGTTTTGTATGACTCCATAACAGATTCTGGTGTTTTTGATGTGTCAGAAAGTAATTCTTCCATCTTCACAGTTGCTTCTGTATAAGCAGCATCTGAGTTAGCGGATACTGGAATTGTAAACACATCTTTTGTGATTTCTTGAATTAATGGCGCAATCATTGAACCACTTTCTAAGTATTCTTTGCTTTCGATAACACTTGTACGTACTGGAATATAACCTGTTGATTTAGCCCAGTATAATTGTGAATCGGCAGATACTAAGAATTTCATGTACTCAAATGCTGCAGTTTTTTGTTCTGGTGTAGCGGATGAGAACATGTATAAGTCAGTACCTTGTTGTAAGCTGATTTTTTCAGGACGTTTCACAACGCCAATTTCGAAACGACCGTCTACACCTTTAAGTACGTGTGATTCTCCTGCTGTACTTCCAACGTTCATTGCAAGTTGACCATTACCAAATGGTCCTGATAAGTATTTGTCAGTTCCTGCGATACGTAGGTAACCATCTTTTACACCTTCTTGGTAGAATGATGCAACTTCAAGACTTTCTTTACTTGTAGGATCCATATCCTTATTGAATTCGACGCCTTTATTGATTAATCCTGTAGCATAGTAGTTATTGAGTTAGTCAAAACCTGCTCCCACAATATTTTTCTTTTCATAAACTGTTTTACTTACTTCTTTTAATTCTTCAAGAGTTGTAGGTGCTTTAAGACCTAATTCATCAAGAAGTGTTTTATTGTAGTAAAGAACCTCTGTTGATTTGTTAAATGGCATACCATACGTTACACCTTCGATTTTACCACCTTCACGGAATCCTTCAACAATATCACTATAGTCTTTCATTCCGATTGTATCGTTTTCGATATACGGTGTTAAGTCTGTAACGAGTTTATCTACTGACGCATTAAACATCCATGCTGGGTATGCTTGTGTCATGGTTGGTAAGTCTTTAGGACTTACAAGTGTAGCAGATAATTTTTGACGTAAATCCGGATAACTTGATTGGTTTTGTAATACAACTTTAACCTTTGGATTTGCTGCCATAAAATCTTCAGTAAGTTTTGTTAATGCTTCTTCTTGTTTACCATTCATTGCATGCCAGAAACGGATTTCTGTTTCTTCTGTTAGTTCTGTAACGATATCAGCAGATGCTGTATCATCACCTTTATTTGAACATCCTACAAGAACAAGTAAAGCAAGTAATGCTACTAAAATCTTTTTAATATTTCCCATATTTGTTTTGTGTGTCTCCTTTAGATAGTTTCCCCACGGGTTGGTAAATGACGCATTCCATATTTATTCTCAAGTAAATCTGGTCTTAAGGAATGAATAGGAACTAATAACTTCGGTTGAATTAAGCTCACAATACGATCTAAATCTTCAGGGTAAGCATGTCCAGAACACGCTATACGATTAAATTCAATATTGCAATCCTCCAACAACTGAATAAATGGTAAATATGCTGGATCAAATTCTCCTAGCGGCGAAGCGTCGCTATGGATATAGACACCACCTCCTTTAAGGTTTTCGTGATGATCAACAACCTGCCATAGATAATCTCCCTCATCTTGAAGTAGAGTGTTGTAATCGACCTCTAGATTCTTATCAAGGTTAAAGCTGTTGTCATTTGCATTGTAATACTTACACTCCATATTTAAACACTCTTTCAAGATATTTGCAAAGGATGCTTCAAGCACCACTTCACGTGGACTTTGTTTTACAATCTCAGCTAATCGTTTTACATTCGCCGGATAGCAATTAAAAGTCACTTGTTTATTTGGGTTGCTGTTTACAATATTCACGATTTTCTTAAGTAAATCTGCTTCGGTCTCAATACGACCCGTTGCGCGGTCTTCTTGAGGGAAACTAATTGATACACCCTCAATAATGAGCATATCTGTATTTTTTGCTTGTTCACAATAGTGAAGTGAATCTTCCACATCAAAACCATGGAGACGAAGATCATCTGTGTAAGCAATATGCATATCTGGGGTTGTGATTAAAAGACCACAGGCACCATAAGCATCATGATCAACACGACTTAATTCTACTTTAATGCTTCCCACTTCGATAACATCATGATTATCACACCCGATAATATCGCGTGTAAATGAATCTGAAGGGTTCGCTTTTGGTAGAATAAAGTCATTTTGCGCATTTAAACTGTTTAATAAAACTTTGGTTTCTTTAAGTGCATACATTGGAATGTTCGGATCCAAATAGTTAACCATACGCGTATGATCTAAATGACAATGACTTAAAAAGACAGCCGTATGGGCATAGTCAGGTCCTTTTTCAAATGGATACGTATATCCTAATTCGGGATCATAAATATTCTCTAAATGGGGCACTAAACGATGTTCAATCAATTGTTGCAATGATTCATTTTTAAGATTCAACTCTGGTTTGAATTCTGTACCAAAGTCAAAGAAAATATGTGAATCTTCATATGCAATTTCAATAACAGTACCACCAATTGTCAGGACACCGCTATGAAATGTAATTTTTGTTTTTCTATCCTTTAAGTCCACTCTTCGACACTCCTTTAATAATTTGATTTCTAAAGATAAAGTAAATAATAAGTACCGGAATAATCGTTAATGTTGCAGCTGCCATTTGAAGATGAACATCCGTTCCACTCTCAGTCGCAAATGCACTTAAACCATTGTTTAATAGACGCATGCTTGAATCATTTGTAACCAACAATGGCCACAAGAATGAGTTCCAATGCGAAATAAAACTAAGAATACCGATTGTTACAAGCGCAGGTTTGGATAAAGGTATCATAATTTTTCGAATAAATTCTAAATCTGTACATCCATCAATTTTAGCCGCTTTATAGTATGAAATTGGAATACTTGTTAGATATCCTTTTAAATAGAATATATAGAATACACTGGCAAGTGATGGAACAATCAATGCAGTATACGTATTTAATAAACCAAGACGTGCAATCGTTTGGTAATTTGTAAAGACTGTTGACTCATACGGTACCATTAATAGTGATACCATCACTAAGATAATTAGACCCTTATGTTTAAACTCTAACTTAACGAGCGCAAAGGCTGCAAGCGTCGAGGTAATTAAAATTCCAAGGGTACTAATCCCTGCAACTACCACTGTATTAAAGAAATACCGAACAAACGGTGCCGTTTGAAATACTTCCACAAAGTTGTGGAACTGTGGGGCTGATGGAATTAGCGTCGGCGGAATACTTGTCGCCTCTTGATAAGTCATCAAACTTGCAAGAATCATGTAGACAAATGGAAATAAGGTAATAATTGCCATAAAGACAATAAAAATTGTCGCAAGAATTTTAAATATTTTTGTTAGTACTATTTTTAAATTTGGTGAAAATTCAGATTTTTCGTTCACAACTATCTCTCCTCTATCTTTTTCAACACTTTATTCTGAATAAGTGTTAATACGAGGATAAACACAAACAGAAGTATTGTTGCGGCCATTGCCGGACCATATCGATTATCGACATGGAAGGTAGTGAATATATAGAATACGGCAGTCGTGGCACTGTTGGCGATTCCTGCCTTACCATTAAAGATCGCAAAGACTTGAGTATAAACTTTAAAGGCATTAATTAGGTTGACCGTTAACAAGAACGTTAACGTTGGAATAAGCTGTGGTAAAGTAATTCGGAATAATTTTTGAAGTTCCGTTGCACCAAACATATCTGCAACCTTGTAGTACTCGCGATCAATATTTCGAAGACCTGATAGTAAGATAATGATATTAAACGCCAAACCATTCCAAATTCCAAAAATGACAAGGGTGGGTAAGCTCATCATAATATCATATAAGAAGTTGATCGGTCCAACATTTATAAAACTAAGTAGAAAGTTTATAAATCCATAGGAACCGTTAAAGAGATAGCGGAATACAACCCCAATCGCAATAACACTTGTTAGATAAGGAATAAAGAAAATCGTTTCAAAGAAGCTCTTATTTTTAATTTTTTCAAAAATAAGAAGTGCAATAAACATTGAAATGATTAAACAAATTGGCACCACAAGAAAGGCATAAACATCTGTATTTCGCTCGCAATATGGAACTTTGGATCTTGTAGCACAAATTGATAATTACTAATTCCTGCCGGTTTAAGATTCGTTAAAGTCCCGGATTGAAACGACATAATTAATGCACGAATTAATGGATAAATATTAAATAAAGCAATAATTACCAAAGCAGGCAAAAGAAACAACCATGCTTGTCTTTGATTTTCAGCGCTATACTTAAACTTTTTCATTAGTAGACCCTCTCGCCAGATTCTTTAAACATAAAGATACGTGGGTAATTAAACTCACAATTAACGATTGTCTCTGGTTCAATGAGAGCTTCAATACTTACAATACCTTTAGCATTCTTAGATCCGATTTTGAAATTAAGGATACCTTCTCGACCAATGAGTTCCACAGTTTCAATTTCTGTATTGAAAATCCCTTGTTCTCCAAAAATAATATCTTCAGGACGAACACCTAAAAGATAAGTTCCATCAATGATGGTTTCTTTAATACGATCTTGGACGAGGGTACTTTGACTAAATTCAAAATTCTCACCAACAATCATGCCATTTTTTACTTCAATAGGAAGAATGTTTATGACAGGGTTACCAATAAATTGAGCAACAAATAAATTATTAGGTTCTAAATAAAGATTTTGTGGGTCATCATATTGTTGAATCACACCCTCATTCATCAGAACGATTTTATCGCTAATGGATAACGCTTCTTCTTGATCATGCGTAACGAAAATTGTCGTAATGTTAATTTCTTTAACAAGGCGACGAATTTCTTCACGGATTTTCAAGCGCAAACGTGCGTCGAGGTTACTTAGTGGTTCATCAAGTAGTAAAATTGAAGGATTCTGAACTAAAGCACGTGTAATCGCTACACGTTGTTGTCCACCGGACATAGTCCCTGGCTTTTTATTTGCTAATTCTTCAATATCTGTTAATGCCATGTATTTACGAGCAATTTTTTCAGCTTCTTCTTTAGGCATTTTTTTATCTCCAACACGTAGTGGGAACATGACATTTTCTAATACTGTCATATGTGGGTAGAGTGCATAGTTTTGAAATACAAAACCAATATCACGATCTTTCGGATGCTTATCAACCATTGAGATCCCTTCATTGTGAATTGTACCGTCGGTAGGATCAAGCAATCCAGCAATTAAATTAAGAATTGTTGTTTTACCACAACCACTTGGTCCAAGTAAGCAAACCAAATCACCTTTCTCAATTGAGAATGTAACTTGTTTTAATGCTTCAAAACCATTATCAAACACTTTCCGTCAGTCCTTGACTTCAATCATTCATCTTCCTCCTATAAACACAATATTACGTAATTTTAATATATTCGATATTATTTATTTCGTGAACACCCACGAATTTTACGTACAGTTGTTACTTCATTATTATAACAGTCAATACACGTATTTGTGTTAAAAACCATTAACAATATTAAATAAACATGTGAAAAAAATATAAACCGTCACATAATTCTGTTTTTTTACGCATAAAAAAAGACACTCTAAATAGAGTGTCAAATTACCTGGCGATGAACTATCTTCACTAGCGCTTGGCTAGATATTGTCGCCGCTAAAGTGCTTAACTTCTGTGTTCGAGATGGGAACAGGTGTGACCACTTCGCTAAAACCACCAGATCTTAGTGCTTTAGAGAGATGAACTCTCAAAACTGAATAACAGAAATTTGATCTTTTTCGAATCGTTGTATCTTTTGTGATTAAAACCTCGACCTATTAGTATCAGTCAGCTCCACATATCACTATGCTTCCACCTCTGACCTATCAACCTGATCGTCTCTCAGGGGTCTTACTACTTACGTATGGGAAATCTCATCTTGGAGTTGGCTTCGTGCTTAGATGCTTTCAGCGCTTATCCAGTCCATACTTAGCTACCCAGCGATGCCCTTGGCAGAACAACTGGTACACCAGCGGTATGTCCATCCCGGTCCTCTCGTACTAGGGACAGCGCTCCTCAAATTTCCTACGCCCACAACAGATAGGGACCGAACTGTCTCACGACGTTCTGAACCCAGCTCGCGTACCGCTTTAATGGGCGGACAGCCCAACCCTTGGAACCTAATTCAGCTCCAGGATGCGATGAGCCCACATCGAGGTGCCAAACCTCGCCGTCGATGTGAACTCTTGGGCGAGATTAGCCTGTTATCCCCAGGGTAGCTTTTATCCGTTAAGCGACGGCCCTTCCACGCGGAACCGCCGGATCACTAAGCCCGACTTTCGTCCCTGCTCGACTTGTAGGTCTCGCAGTCAAGCACCCTTCTGCCTTTACGCTCGTCGATTGATTTCCAACCAATCTGAGGGTACCTTTGGGCGCCTCCGTTACTCTTTAGGAGGCGACCGCCCCAGTCAAACTGCCCACCTGACACTCTCCCGGTACCGGATCACGGTACGCGGTTAGAACTTCAAACATACAAGAGTGGTATCCCAATGGCGACTCCACATATACTAGCGTACATGCTTCATAGTCTCCCACCTATCCTGTACATGTAGGCTCAAAGTTCAATATCAAGCTACAGTAAAGCTCCATGGGGTCTTTCCGTCTAGTTGCGGGTAACCGGCATCTTTACCGGTACTAAGATTTCACCGAGTCTGCTGCCGAGACAGCGCCCAAATCGTTACACCTTTCGTGCGGGTCGGAACTTACCCGACAAGGAATTTCGCTACCTTAGGACCGTTATAGTTACGGCCGCCGTTCACTGGGGCTTCAGTTCAATGCTTCGAACGAATTCTAACATATTCCTTAACCTTCCAGCACCGGGCAGGTGTCACCCCCTATACTTCGTCTTGCGACTTTGCAGAGAGCTGTGTTTTAGTTAAACAGTCGCTTGGGCCTCTTCACTGCGGCTCTTACGAGCACCCCTTCTCCCGAAGTTACGGGGTCATTTTGCCGAGTTCCTTGGCAACAGTTCTCTCGCTCACCTTAGGATTCTCTCCTTGCCTACCTGTGTCGGTTTTGGTACGGGCCAATACATAATTAACGCTAGAAACTTTTCTTGAGCTGGCATCAGTTACTTCGCTACTTCCTCACGGGGTCACTCCTCATAACGCCTTTGCTTTGCATGGCGGATTTGCCTACCATACAGCTCCTTCGCTTAAACCAGCACTTCCAGTCGCTGGCTTAACCTAGCCTTCTCTGTCATTCCTTCACTTATGTATCGGGTACAGGAATATCAACCTGTTGTCCATCGACTACGCTTTTCAGCCTCATCTTAGGTCCCGACTTGCCCAGGAGGACGAGCCTTCCCTGAAACCTTAGGCAATCGGTGTGTCAGATTCTCACTGACATCTCGCTACTCACCGGCATTCTCACTTCTATACACTCCACTGCTCCTTACGGTACAGCTTCAACGCAGTATAGAACGCTCCCTACCATTTATTGAAACAATAAATCCATAGTTTCGGTATCATACTTAGCCCCGGTACATTTTCGGCGCAGGGTCACTCGACTAGTGAGCTGTTACGCACTCTTTAAGGATGGCTGCTTCTGAGCCAACCTCCTAGTTGTCTGTGCATCCCCATCCTTTCCACTTAGCATGAATTTTGGGACCTTAACTGATGGTCTGGGCTGTTTCCTTTCGACTACGGACCTTATCACCCATAGTCTGACTGCCAACTACTATCCACTGGCATTCGGAGTTTGATTATATTCAGTACCCCGAGATGGGGCCATCATACATTCAGTGCTCTACCTCCAGTGGCCTTACATTGACGCTAGCCCTAAAGCTATTTCGGGGAGAACCAGCTATATCTGAGTTCGATTGGAATTTCTCCGCTAGCCACAACTCATCCGCCAGCTTTTCAACGATGGTCGGTTCGGTCCTCCATTTGGTTTCACCCAAACTTCAACCTGGTCATGGCTAGATCACTCAGTTTCGGGTCTACCACAATGTACTATATCGCCCTATTAAGACTCGCTTTCGCTTCGGCTCCGTCTCTTCAACTTAACCTCGCACATTATGAGTAACTCGCCGGTTCATTCTACAAAAGGCACGCCATCACCCATTAACGGGCTCTGACTTCTTGTAAGCATACGGTTTCAGGATCTATTTCACTCCGCTTCCGCGGTTCTTTTCACCTTCCTCACGGTACTGGTTCACTATCGGTCACTAAGGATTTAGCCTTACCGGGTGGTCCCGGTTGATTCCGACAAGGTTTCACGTGCCTCGCCGTACTCAGGATACCACTAGAGTATCTTACGCTTTCGTCTACAGGGTTTGCACCTTCTTTGACTGGCCTTTCAATGCCATTCGACTAGCTTCGATATCCCACGTTGTGGTCCTACTACCCCATCACGAAGATGGTTTGGGCTTTTCCCGTTTCGCTCGCCACTACTCAGGAATCACTTTTGTTTTCTTTTCTCTTGCTACTAAGATGTTTCAGTTCGCAAGGTTGCCTCATCATAAACTATGTATTCATTTATGTGTAATACTGCATAACCAGTATTGGGTTTCCCATTCGGATACCCCGGATCGTTGTGTACGTACCACTCCCGAGGCATTTCGCTGTTAGTCGCGTCCTTCATCAGCTCTTAGTGCCTAGGCATCCACCGTACGCCCTTACATATTTAATCACATGTAATTTCGCGCCTAATTCTTAAAATCAGGTTTTACGCTTATCGCTTGATAAGCTGTGTGTTCTTTGATTGCTTACTTAATTGCTTAAGTTACTGTTTTGTTTAACTTGATGTAAATCTAGTTTTATACAACTATTCGAAAAGATCATGTTGATAACATTTATTTCTTTGTCTATCTCTTTTCTTTTCTGTTATTCAGTTTTCAAAGATCATTTTCTTGAGATTCCAACGGACTCTCAAAACTAAACAGGAAACTTTAGGTGTCAACTTCACGTCTTTCTAATTACTCCTTAGAAAGGAGGTCCATCCCCACCTTCCGGTAGGGATACCTTGTTACGACTTAACCCCAATCATCGATCCTACCTTCGACGGCTCCTCCTAGTAAACTAGGTTAGCCACCGGCTTCGGGTATTACCAACTCTCATGGTTTGACGGGCGGTGTGTACAAGGCCCGAGAACGTATTCACCGCGGCATTCTGATCCGCGATTACTAGCGATTCCGACTTCATGGAGTCGAGTTGCAGACTCCAATCCGAACTGAGACGTACTTTCTGAGATTCGCTCCGCATCGCTGCTTCGCTGCCCTCTGTATACGCCATTGTAGTACGTGTGTAGCCCAGATCATAAGGGGCATGATGATTTGACGTCATCCCCACCTTCCTCCGGTTTATCACCGGCAGTCTCTTTAGAGTCCCCAACTTAATGCTGGTAACTAAAGACAAGGGTTGCGCTCGTTGCGGGACTTAACCCAACATCTCACGACACGAGCTGACGACAACCATGCACCACCTGTATCCGCCATAACTATTACACATCTCTGTGCTTTTGCGCGGTATGTCAAGACCTGGTAAGGTTCTTCGCGTTGCTTCGAATTAAACCACATACTCCACCGCTTGTGCGGGCCCCCGTCAATTCCTTTGAGTTTTACGCTTGCGCGCATACTCCCCAGGCGGGATACTTATTGCGTTAACTACAGCACTGAATTTCTCCAACACTTAGTATCCATCGTTTACGGCGTGGACTACTAGGGTATCTAATCCTATTTGCTCCCCACGCTTTCGAGCCTCAGCGTCAGTTACAGGCCAGTTAGCCGCCTTCGCCACTGGTGTTCCTCCATATATCTACGCATTTTACCGCTACACATGGAATTCCACTAACCTCTCCTGCACTCTAGTCTACCAGTTTCTATGGCATCACGGGGTTAAGCCCCGAACTTTAACCATAAACTTGATAAACCGCCTGCGCTCCCTTTACGCCCAATAATTCCGGATAACGCTTGCCACCTACGTATTACCGCGGCTGCTGGCACGTAGTTAGCCGTGGCTTTCTGGTAAGGTACCGTCATATAAAAAGCATTCCCTCTTCCTATCGTTCTTCCCTTACAACAGAGCTTTACAACCCGAAGGCCGTCTTCACTCACGCGGCGTTGCTCGGTCAGGGTTTCCCCCATTGCCGAAAATTCCCTACTGCTGCCTCCCGTAGGAGTCTGGGCCGTGTCTCAGTCCCAGTGTGGCCGGTCACCCTCTCAGGTCGGCTACGCATCATCGTCTTGGTAAGCCGTTACCTTACCAACTAACTAATGCGCCATAAGCCCATCTCGTTGTGATGTATCCCATCTTTAATTAATCTAAGATGTCTTAGATTAACGTATCCGGTATTAGCAGAAGTTTCCCTCTGTTATCCCAGGCATCGAGGCAGGTTGCTTATGTATTACTCACCCGTTCGCCACTAAGTTCCAAGGAGCAAGCTCCTCTTCACTTCGTTCGACTTGCATGTATTAGGCACGCCGCCAGCGTTCATCCTGAGCCAGGATCAAACTCTCCATTTGATTCTTTCTCTTTTTAACTCTGACGAGTTTTGTTTATTTATCCGTATTTCTTTTTGAAATTGACGTTTCCTGTTTAGTTTTCAAAGACCATTTTCTGCACTCGGTTTCCCTTAGCGCTTCTATATAATACCACCCTCTTTATCCACCGTCAACACTATTTTCACTTTATTTTGTTTTATTTTAATTCGGTCTTTTACATCACGAATCATAAATTTTTTCTTCCTTATATATATGCAACCCGGATATATAGGCAACCCGGTGATTAATGAACTATAAGTTAAAAAAGGCATTTCTGCCTTAAAGTGTTTCAATATAAGCATCATCATAAGACGCAAACATTTCTAACAAATCTTTTTTTGTGAGGTGCTCCTTTTCGGGATGAGCGATATCACGAATTATATTTCCATTGTGAAACATCAATAAACGCGATCCATAATCAAGTGCGTGCTGTAAATTATGCGTCACCATGATTGTCGTAATGTTTCGTTCAGCAACCATATTTTGCGTGAGTTTTATAATCGACTCTGAACTTTTCGGATCTAAAGCAGCGGTGTGCTCGTCAAGTAATAAAAGATCTGGATTATTCATCAATGCCATCAACAAGGACAGTGCTTGTCGCTGTCCACCTGAAAGTTGACCCACTTTCACATGAAGCTTATCTTCAAGTCCGAGATTCAATGATCTCAATAAATTGACAAACTCTGCTTCATGTTTATGATTGATTGCTTTCGTTAAACTCATAAGTTTTCCTTTATTCGAGGCAAGCGATAGATTTTCTAAAACTGTGAGCGAAGGTGACGTTCCAGCCATCGGATCTTGGTAAACCCGAGAAATGGTCTTAAAGCGCTGATGATTTTTCATTTTTAAAAGGTCACGATTTCCAAATGTTAAGGTGCCTTTATCAGGATTAATTTGGCCACAAATTAAGTTTAATAATGTAGATTTACCACTTCCATTCGAACCAATTATCGTGATAAACTCCCCCTTCTCAACACTTAAATTTAAATTATGATAAAGCGTTGTTTCCATTGGGGTACTTTGGTTGAATGTTTTTGTTATTTTATTGAGTTGTAACATCGTGTTTCTCCTTTGCATTTTTCCATTTTGGAAGCCTAATTTTATTCAACATTATTGCACTAATAAAGATCACAACTGTGATGAGTTTCATAAACTGAGCATCAATTCCCATTCGAATTGCAAGTGCTACAATCAAGCGGTATACAATCGCACCAAAGATAACCATGGTGGTCGATTTCAATTTTATTCGCCCCAAGATTGTCGTACCTAAGATAACGGACGAAAGCCCTAAAACCACCATACCTGTCCCTAATGAAATATCAAAATATTTATTCACCGAAACTGCCAAACCACCACTGAAAGCGACGATTGCGTTTGCCAATGCCAAGCCAAAAATTTTCACAAGTCCAACATTGTGGCCCAATGTGGTCACAAGTTGCTCATTATCTCCCGTTACTTTAAGTAAGTAACCTGTTTTAGTCGTGAGAAGTTGATCAATAATTACTTTGATGCCTAAAACGAGAATAACCATTACAATTAATTGGAAATTATTAATTAAAAACGGAGGTGCACCGAGTTTTTCCAACCATTGAGTTGAGAAGATGGTTTCAAATTTAAAAAGGGGAATGTTGGGTTTCCCTCCAGCAACTACAAGATTTATAGAATAAAGTCCCGTCATCACTAATATACCACTGAGTAGTGAGGAAATTCCAAATTTAACATGGAATAAACCAGTAACAATTCCGGCCGTTGCACCCGCTATGGTTGATATTAAAAGAGCCATCCATGGATTCAGGCCATTAAGAATCAAGATTGCACTCACCGCTGCACCTAATGGATACGTTCCGTCCACCGATAAGTCCGGGATATCCAAAATTTTATAAGAAATAAGAACTCCCATGGACAAAATACCATATAGAAATCCTTGAATTAAAATATCAGAAATAAACGTTGAGTTTAGAACACCCATTATTGATTTACCGCCCTTTCACGTATCGAATCAGGTATCTGAATACCCAATTTTGATGCTACAGCCTCACTAACATACAACTTCGTTTCCTCAGAACCATAAACAGGGAGTGATGCAATGGTCACGTTATTTACCAAAATTTCATAAGCCATCGCCCCTGCTTTTTCACCAAGATGTTTATAACTTACAGATTCTGAAGCTAAAACACCTTGATCAAACTGCCCAACCTCAGCCATAAAGACTGGTTTGTTTACACTATTAGCAGTGTCAACAACTAATCCAGTAGCCGAAGCAATCATATTGTCATTGACGATATAAATCACATCGGTTTCTTGAACTAATTGTTGTGCAGCAATTGCGATTTCATTCGCTTGACTTACACCTTTTTCATTGACCTTCATACCTAATTTAGCGGCAATGTTTCGCACCTCATCAATTTGGTTTCTACTATTAATTTCGCTCGTATTGTATAATATCCCAATATTTTTGGCATTTGGCATTATTTCTTGAATCAACGCTACTTGTGTATCCAATGGGGGTAAGTCACTGACGCCCGTTAAGTTTCCACTTGGGTGAGCGAGATCATCCACCAATCCTGCCTGTTTCGCATCCGATACCGCGCTAAAAATCACAGGGATATCGGTGCCGTCTACCGCATTCATAGCGGCTTGAGCAGCTGGAGTTGCAATTACAAAAATTAAATCAACAGCATCTCGTACAAATTGATTTGCGATAAGGTTGGCCGTCCCAACATCTTCATTCGCATTTTTCACTTCTAAAGAAACTTTCTCTGTTAACCCAGTAGCATCCAACCCCATCTTAAATCCATCCAAAGAATCCGAAAGTGCCGGATGTTCCGCCCACTGTATCACACCAATTCTAATTTCATTTTGTTCACCACTCATACATCCCGTAAGCAGCACTGCACTTATTATGATCATTAATACTTTTTTCATATTTTCTCCTCCATTGTCCAACAAAAAAGCCATGTACATAAATCTACACGGCTTTGTTAAAATGGTATTAGATTAATGGGAGCCTGTAGATTTTAGTAACACAAAACAGCTAATATCCACACGGCATATTAACTGATTAACTAAAATAATAATAGCAGCTCCATTGTTGGGCTTGATTGATTTTACTTATATTGTTCATTGGAATACCCAACCTTTCTTAGCAACCATAACACTGATATTTTTGAGATGCAAGTAGTTTTTTCATATTTATTCATTTCTTACAGAATGATGAATATTGTTTCATTTTAGCTCATTTCGATTTTCAAGGTCAGATGGAATTTCTATTCCAAACTGACTAGCGACCTTTTTATTTATAAATAATTTTGTCTTGTTTGACGTTAAAACCGGCAACTTATTCAGATCGCTTTTCTCCACAAGAATTTGATATATTAATTCTGCTGCATGCTCGCCAAGGTTATCGTAACTCAAGGATTCAGTAGCTAGAATCCCTTCGTTGATTTGTCCATCTTCTGATGCAAATACAGGTACGTCGTATTTTGACGCAATATCTACAATGTTCGCAGTTGAAGCCACAACCATATTATCCGTTATATTAAAAATAACATCGACTTTTTCGGCTAATTGTTGAGTTGCAATCGGTAATTACTGCATGTTTGTTATTCCAACCGCAACCACTTCGAGTTCTTTCTCTAACGAGGAAATCACCTCAACTTGCGTTATGGAATTAATTTCACCCATGTTGTAAACAATTCCCATCCGTTTCGCTCGAGGTAAAAGCATCTTTATCAACGCTAATTGTTCTTCAATAGGTGCTTGATCACTAACCCCTGTGACTGATGATCCTGGATAATCCATAGAATCGACCAGGCCTGCCGCAACCGGATCGGTAACGGCATTAAATACAACCGGAATACTTGTACCTTCTGTCGCATTTTTCGCACTTTGGGCCGAGTTTGTTCCAATGGCATATATCAAATCAACGTGTTGCGATACAAACCCATGAGCCATTAATTCATTATTGCTATTTTCACCCTGTGCATTTTGATAGATAATACGATAATGCTCCGACCCTATCGTCTTATCAAGGGCTTCTTTCATCCCTTCATACGTCGCATCCAAGGAAGGATGATCCGCAAACTGTAAAACACCAATCGTATATAATTTTTCTGGATTTGCATTCACACACCCACTTAATAAAACTAAAAGCATACAGATAATCATCGATTTTTTCATCTTTTCCTCCTTCAAACAAAAAAAGCTGAGAATGCAGCTTTTTAAAGGTATTCAGCTACATTCTACTAACCAAGACTAAAGGGTTAATATCGTGTAGCGATATTAACCTTTACCTAAAGTTAAAGAAAGTGCTGTTTTGTTTATGATTTGCGTTGGTCATAGGACACCAACCTTTATGTAAAGAAACTTTAACATAATATGAAAATGGTTTCAATATTTTTCTGATAATTTAACCTGTATTTTCATAAATATGTAACACCTTTACATTATTGTGGTATAATTTTGGTATATTTTAAAGGAGAACCATATCACTATGTATACATGGAATTTAGATGCTCTATACAAGGGCTATGATGCAACCTACACTGCAGATGTAGAAAAGCTCAAAACAATTATTAAGTCAATGAACGACCTCGCACCCAATTTAAAAGATTGTGAAGATCTCGAGTCATTTTTAACGCTTGACTCAGAACTCAACTCCCTCGCTAACTCATTAGTGAGTTTCGCCAGTTTGCAAATATCAGCAAATGCAAGCGATAATGAAAGCAATCGTTACATGGGGCAACTTCAGAATATTCTAAGTGAAACATCACGCGCTTATGCGTTATTTAGTCAATTTATGGCTGATTCAAAAGACGTTTTCCCACAATGGGTTAAAGCAAGTGCCTTAGTTAAAGAACACGAATTTATCTTGCAAGAAATGATTGACCTCAGCAAACACAACTTATCCCCAGATGTTGAAGAGGTAATTGCTAAGTTGAATATTAATGGTGCCAGTGCATGGAATCAATTGTTTGGACATTTAACATCAATGACGACAATTGAGTTTAATGGTGAAAAGCACACTATGGCTTCAATTCGAAATCTCGTATACTCACATGATCCAAAGATTCGTAAGGATGCCTATTATAAAGAACTTGAATTGTATGAAAAAATGGATGATTCGATTGCATTTGCACTTAATAGCATTAAAGGAACCGTGAATACTATTTCTGATTTACGAGGTTACGAATCCGCATTGGATAAAACACTTTTCGATTCACGGATGAGCAAGGCCACCCTCGATGCATTGATGGAAGCAATCGAAGCGTACCTTCCAGTCTTTAGAAAGTATCTTAAACATAAAGCGCACCTTATGAATTATGAGAATGGATTGCCTTGGTATGATCTCTTCGCACCTTTTGAAACCACAAACCCTAAGACTTATACAGTCGAAGATTCTAAGGAAATGATTCTTACTAGTTTTGCGGAATTTTCCGATGATCTTGCAAACATGGCAAAAACAGCTTATGAAGATGCATGGATTGATTTCTTACCTCGTGAAGGAAAACGCAGCGGTGCCTTCTGCAGTAATCAATCTCAAATAAAACAGAGTTATGTCCTTACAAACTTTGATGGTTCTATTTCTGATATCGTAACGATTGCTCACGAATTAGGGCATGCATACCATGGCATGATGATTGAAGACTTGCCTATTCTCAATACAAGTTACTCGATGCCGGTCGCAGAAACTGCTTCAACATTCTGTGAAAATATCGTTTTCAACGCTGCCTTAAAAGTGTCAAGCGACGAAGAAAAACTCGTATTAATTGAAAACTCACTTCAAGATTTAACGCAAATTATTGTTGATATTTTATCCCGCTTTAAGTTTGAATCCGAGGTCTTCGAACGTCGTAAATCCGAATTCTTATTTCCTAAAGATTTAAAAGAAATCATGATTGAAGCACAACGTCAATCGTATGGAGATGGTTTAGACGCAAGTACATATCATCCATATATGTGGGCATGTAAAGGTCATTACTACAGTGGTGGTTTAAGTTATTATAACTTCCCTTATGCATTTGGTGGCTTGTTTGCTCTTGGGCTTTATGCTAAATTTGAAAAAGAAGGGGATGCATTTGTCCCTGCATACCGCAATCTCCTTAAAGCAACAACAACATCATCATGTGAAGATGTCGCAGCACAAGCCGACATCGACGTTACGGATGTTGAATTCTGGAAATCCAGTTTACAAGTTGCAGCTGACCGAATTGAAATGTTTATCGCATTAACGCAATAATATCTTAAAAAATTCTATAAAAAAACCATAATCACATGGAACTGACCTAGTTCCTTGGGACTAAAGAAAAAACCAAGTTAGGATGAAGTTAACCGATAATTTACGGGAGATTGATATCCTAGCTTTTCTTGTATTCGATTTTCATTGTAATATTTTAAATAGTTTATCACAGTTTGTGATACAATTTCAGTAGAACCCTTTAGTTCTGGGTTTAATTCGAATGTTTCACACTTTAGCGAGGCATGAAACGATTCGATAGGAGCATTATCAGCGGGTGTACCCTTACGGGACATACTCATGGTAATGCTTTTATTTTTTACTTTGAGTTGATACTCTTTTGATGTATAGACACTCCCTTGATCAGAATGAAGAATACATGGCTGAACGATATCCGGAAGTTGATTTAATGTATCAACCACACATTCTAGGTTTTGTCTGTCACTCAATGTAGACGCAATAATCTCACCATTATATAAATCCATGATCGTAGATAAATAGAGCATCTTATGGCCATAAGGGATGTAAGTGATATCTGTCACCAATTTCTCTAGAGGACGTAGTGATTTAAAGTCGCGATTAATGATATTGGGCATAATGATCTTCGGATTTTGTTTTCGATACCGTTTGACCTTAACACGGCATTGACATTGGTGTTTCTGCATTATCTTTTGAACAGTGTTCTTATTGATAATTCTTTCTTTCGAATTAATGCAGTTATTTTCGATATCCATAACGAAATTTATTTTCTTTACAAAGTTCAATTACTAATCCTTCATTGACAGAATAATTATTAGACTCTAGTTGCTCTTTTAGTCCAACGGTAATACGTTGACTTAGGTACCCCAAAAGATTCAAGATATCTTTAAGAGATACAGTGTTGCGATACTCTTCAACGAGCTTGATGATTATTTCAGGAACCACATCCTTTCTCTTTCCAAATACTTTTTTAATAGTTCAATTTGTTGCTCCAAAGATTTAATTCTAAGTCTTTGTGTTTCTTCGACCGTGTCTCCTTCAGGCCCTTTTCCAAAAGTATATTGCTTGCCTACAGGTTGAGAAAATCGATAGTGTTCACCATTTCGATACCATCTCCACCATGTTTTGACTTGTGTTACATTTTTTATTCCAAGTTCAGTCTGAATAAACCTGCTTGAGTAGCCTGCCAATTTCATTTCTATAACTTTCATCTTTGTCTCATAGCTATGCATAGTTCGTGTTCCCATATAAAAACCTCCTATATTGAACTATTTTACAATAATTCTCATACAAGAGGTTTTTTTCTTTAGTCCCACGGAACTAGGTCAGTTCCCATACAGCAATTATGGTTTTTTTATACTAGAGCATGCGACCTGAACGATCAAAGCGATAACGCGTTCCATTTATGGTCATTGTTGTATTTGATATCATTACGCAATCACTTGGATTTAAATAATACCAAGAACCGCCCAATTTAATCCAACCCTTTTGAAGTGCACCCGAACCTGTGGCATAATACCATTTTTGATTCAGTTTAACCCATTGATTCGCATACATTACAGAATCTGTACCAAATGCATAACTCGAACCACCAATGCGATGAATGCCGCGAGCAGTTCCGGCATGACTTAAGAAGTAGTACCATTTACCCCCTGACTTTGTCCATTGGCTTGTTAACGCAGCCCCTGATCCTGAAACATAAGACCATGACCCACTTGCATTTTTATACCATTGATTCGCAAGCATTGCTGTACTGGAATCAAAGACGTACCAACTTCCATTGATTTTTTTCCATCCCGTGACCATTTCACTGTTTGCATCAGCATAGTACCATTTTCCACTCACTTTAACCCATGCATTTTTTACAGCAGCACCACTTGAATTGAGATAATGCCATTTTCCTTTTGAATTTTTAGCCCATTTATTGAGTTTCATATCAGCATCTGAACCAAATTCATACCACGAACCTTTTATGAGGTGAAGACCTGATCGAAGCATCTTACCGTCATTAGCTGCATAATACCATTTCCCTGCAGATTTAAACCATTCATTTCTTAATGCCTTCCCATCCGCATTGAGATAACTCCAACGGCCTGATGCATCCTTAGTCCAGGTGTTTGCATACATCACTCCAGTGCTATTATTAAAGAGGTAAAAACTACCACCTATTTCACGCCACCCTTTTACCGGTTTATTGTTTTCATAATAATACCATTTTGAAGCTTCTTTAATCCAACCCTTTTTAGGAGCGGTTGGAATTGATTCAGTCGTTAGATAATCTTGAGAAACATACCCAATCTGATTATTGTAAACAAGTTTAGCCCAACCATTTGTAGTCGGATATGCTTGAACAATCGTTTTTGCCGGAATTGTAGCTAAGATCCGGTTTGATGTCCCCCAACCACTGCGCATGTTAAGATCTTGTTTGACTGTATATTTTTTGGACGTGTCCGCAACAGTCACACGTAAATTTGGGGCACTCGCCTTTTTGACACCATTCGCTTTAAGTTTATTTACCGCATTATTAGCAATATAACCCAGATTTGCAGGTAAATCAACAGGCATCGCCTTTACAGATACCGAACCATTCACAACAGGCATTGAGAGATAAGTCTTCATATAACCCGATTCCTCACCAAGATTGATAACTACTTGATCATTTAGACCCGAGTTCGTCGCATAATAGACCCCCGAATGAGTGTTTGAGCCTTTATATACGGACGTACTTGTTTGATTTTTAATCCGCGCTAAATCATAACCATTATGATCTTTAAAGCCAGCAGCTCGATCTGTGGTATACGCAATACCCGCTACTTTAATACCGTAGAAGGGATCTGATGCATACCTTACTGTGATTCCCGATCCTTTATTTCCAAAACTAAGTCCCGCATTGCGCCACTCCCCAACATCAAAGTAAGAACTTAATTGCTTTGACATATGATAATTAATGCTATTATAAACACCTGTATAGGCCAATGCTTGACTTGGATCAGAATCAACAGCATTCCATCCAAATAAATTAAACTTATTTTTCGCAAGCCACGATGTACCATATGCAGATTCATGCGCAGCCTGTGCGAATAAAAGCAGTGGATTCATTCCATAGAGATGACCACTTTCAATAAATGCTTGTTCATTTCCATACATTATTGAATCAGTTTTATCCAAATAACGAAGACGAGCATTTAAATCGTCGGCCCCTATATTTGAAAAACTTCGAACGGGGAGCCATTGATAATATGCATAAAATTCCCCAGGTTGATTGCCATCCATCATTGGTCGATTCAGTTCTTTGTCACTAAAAAAGTGTACTCCATCTTTTGAGTAATAAGGGTTCCCCGATTCAGGAAGCCATGATGGTGCTTGGGCATAAGTTATCCCCTGTTCACCACTGTTTGCGTACGTTTGAGAGAAGTACAGTGACATTTCACCATTTTTCACCCAATAGTAGTCTGGAGAAACTACTTTACGGTACCCATCATCATTAAGATTCCCACCTAAATAAATAGGAATCTTTTTATCAACATAATACATTGGAATTAAGTCAACTTTATTAAAATCAACATACCCTTCAGCACCTTGAATATTAACACGAATTACGGGTTTCCCTGAATCTGTCAACTCAGTTCCTTTATATTGCATTTTGTAATTGCTTGATATATATGTCATTGTAGATCCTGAAAGATTACGATTATCATAAATTTTAAGCGTCTCACTACTTGCAAGATCTTTAATTAGACCTTTTCGATCTGGAAGTGAATGCGCATATCCAGAACTCATTGCGACAATCCCTAAATGGCTTAACCCATCCTGTGACGTAACAACATAGCCACTTCCCATTTGGTTCATTTTTCCAATCGCCTCAGTCAGACTATTGCTTACAAAACTTGGTTTTCCGGGTGCGATACTGCCGTCATCTTGTATTTTTTTCACTGAATACGTATGTGATGCACTGGTTTCACGAATGAGGTGGCTGGATGCATCAAAATAATAGGCAGAATCCCCCACCTGTTTCCATTGCGATTTCACTGCGCGTCCCTCTGAATCAAGGTAATAAGAATGACCTCCGGACTGCGTCCACTGATCTTTAAGCATGACTGACTTCGCATCAAATAAATACCAATACCCACCAATTTGAGCCCAATCATCTTTGACTGCACTTCCACTTTTACTAAAATAATACCATTCGTTCCCACTTTGGTGCCAAACTTCCGACTTCATCACTCCATCTGGTTTAAAGAAATACCAGAAACCGCCAATTTCTTTCCAATTTTTAATTGGATTTCCATTTTCACAGTAATACCAAGCAGACCCTTTTTGAATCCAACCATTTTGAACACAAAGTTTATCAACAGAGCTCAATGATTGAACAGGAATTTTCGAAGAAACTTCCGGTTTTATTTCTTGAACTTCTGGGCGTTCTTGTTCTTCAACTTCTGATGATGCCTCACCTTCCGTAGTCTCAGACTCCTTTTCAAATTCCATTTTTTGATTTACATCAACTTCTTGGGTGACATCTGTATTTAACCGTTCATCAACAGCAAACGTATTATACGTAACAGACGTTACAAGAATTACCAGCGACAATAACAACGCGAGCATTTTTTTACTTTTCATCACTACAACACTCCTCGGCACTCCTATTATAAACGATTCCAATCCATTAAAACCGTTCTATCCAATAATCATATATTAATTAATCTTAATTTTACCACGAATCCACCAAATAATTAAAAAAGCACTCTTGCGAGTGCTTTAACGTGCGCCACTGCCTGTAAGAACCACACGAATTGTTTTAAAAATAATCACGACATCTTGTTTAAACGAAAACGCATCAAGATACTCACGATCAAACACAAGTTTTTCAGCAGGTGTAATGTCATAACCTCCATTAACTTGAGCCCAACCTGTAATTCCCGGCTTAACAAGGAGTCTTTCTTTAAATCCAGGTATTTCCGATTCAAATTGATCCGTTAAATCTTTACGCTCTGGACGAGGACCAATTATACTCATCTCTCCAATTAAAACATTTAAGAATTGTGGTAATTCGTCGATACGAACCTTGCGAATAAAACGCCCTACTTTAGTAATGCGTGGATCATTCTTTTCGGCCCACACAGCCCCGGTATTGACCTCTGCATCAACACGCATCGAACGTAATTTATAGATTTTGAATTCCTTACCAGCTTGCCCTACACGTTGCTGTGTATAGAAAGCTGGCCCCTTAGAATCCACCTTAACAATAATTGCGAAAATCACAACAATTATAATAATAATTGGTGAAAACAATAGTGTTAAGATAAGATCAAAAAATCGTTTTAAATAAACGTATGGGTGTTTTTTCTTAAACTCTTGATACTTTTCCATTAATTCTATATTTTCACGAGCATCGGAGTTGTTGTTTATCATATTTTTCATCCTCATTATCTTAACAGAATGTTTATTGCTTAATAAACACTGCTTTTTTATATTTTACAAACAGGTCAATTATAGCATATTCGACATATGCTAACAAGGTTATGTGTCGGTTGTAAAATCGAATCAAAGAAAAAGAATCTTTCGATTCTCTCTCCCAAACTATTATTTTTGTTATTTTTTAATAAAAGCCATGATTCGCTCATAGTCTTCAATATAATCAACTTCACCCCAGAAATTTGGCGCAACATTTTTCACATGAATTGGTTGTTCTTCAATCATGGAATATAAAATATTTTCCCACCATAATCCATGTTGTTGCGAATCAATTAAGATTTCTAAACGTTGTAAGAATTCAGGTAAGAAGTCTGAAGATAATTTCGCAATCCCAACATACTCCCCAGTAATATCATCCCCTGTTAATTCCTTACCATGTTTGATGAGGATATCATTTTCATAGTAGAATTTGTAATCACTTTCTTCTTTACGAGTATCATCCGAGAACAATACCGGTGATTTTTTCTCAGCTAAGATAATATCAAGAGTTTTTTGTTCCAAGAATACATCCGCATTCATGATTAATACATCTTCTTCTGGTTGAAAGAAATCTTTCGCAAACCAAATTGAAGCAACACTATTTGTTACGTCATAGAATGGATTATAGTAAAACTTAACATCTTTACCTTTAAGTGCTTCACGAATGTATTGACCTTCATATCCTAATACGATTGCAATATCGTTGATGCCATTTTTATTGAATAATTCAATTGTGTATTCGATAAGTGGTTGTCCCCCGATATCAACAGTACATTTAGGTCTTCCTTCTAAATAACGGCTAATACGAGTTCCTCTTCCTGCTGCTAATAATACTAATTTCATTAGATTATACCTCTTTCTGTAAGTGAATCGAGCGCATTATATAATGTCTCCATATTTTCTTGAGTGATTTCACCAATGTGCGAAACCCTTAAAACAGAATCTGCATAAACACCACCACTCGGTGTTACCCAGATTTCATATTCATCCTTTAGAACCGTAAAAATTTCTTTTGCTGATTTACCTTCTGGAACAAAAAGCGCCGTTACTGCATTCGAACTAGAATTGGTGACACACTTGAAACCGTAATCTTCAATTTTTGATCGAAATGACATTGCGAGTGCTCTTGTATTTCCAATTGTTTGTTCAATGCCATCTTGCTTAACTTGTTTAAGTCTTAGATTCAGTTGTAAAACAATACCAACAGCCGGTGTAAACGGTGTTTGGCCCCGCTTCGCATTTGATAGTGCACTCTTTAAATCTAAGTAATAGCATGGACGTTTGTTCTCATCGACACGTCGTTGAGCATCTTCAGACAACACAAGAATTGAAAGTCCTGGAGGCAATGCTAAAGCCTTTTGAGACCCGGTAATGAGAATATCAATATTGGACTTCTCCATCATAATTTCATCCGCTAAAAACGCACTGATTGCATCCACAATCAAGAATAGATTATTACGTTTACAAAACGCCGAAATTAAATCGATATCATATAAAACACCTGAAGATGTTTCATCTAAATTCACCAGAAATCCTGTAAATCCAGCATTCTCATAAGGTTCTAAATCAGATGATGTCAAACTTTGACCAAAATCTAAATCAATGGATTCAAAATTCACATCATAAACAGAACATATTTCACAAAAACGAGCTCCAAAAGAGCCGCCATTAACAATTAAAAACTTATCGTTTTCCTTTGCGCAATTCACAATTGCTGCATCCATAGCAGCTGTACCCGATCCCGTTAAGACCACTACTTTGTCTTCATCTCGAGCACCGCAAATTTCCTTAACGATTGATTCATTTTCCAACATAACATCTGAAAATTCAGGTGTTCTAAAGTATGGAACAGGCTCAGCACCAACATCCATTATGTCTTGACGCATCATGACCGGCCCAACTGTAAAATTAAGCATATTTCCCTCCTTAATTGTATCATCATATATTTATTAAGCAACATCGACGAAAACAATCAAACTTTATATATTAAACAACACTATTATACCTTATTTTCGAATCTAATAAAATTCTTAAATACAAATTATTTCCGATGAGACCGCATTAATACTAATTTTTATTGAATTGGTATATAATTGAGAGACCGTTAATCCCCATTTTTGATACAAGGAGGTATCACTGTCTTGAAAAAATATATTGTAGTGATTAGTTTAGGTTTGATGTTGATGATTTCAGTTGTCTCAATATTAAGTCCCGATCGATCTCGTTCAGCGTTAGAATATCGAAATCTTGCCCAGTTCCCAACTGCCGATATTCCAACCATAGTCGATGGAACATTCTTCGACAATCTCGAAACATATTCACTTGATCAACTTGTGTTTCGGGATCACATTTTGAAATCAAGTTCCAAAATTGATAAATATTTGTTGAAGTCAATTCGAAAGAATCATTTTATCAGCAAATCTGGTTATCTTTTGGAATTTGAAGATTATCAAGAACAAACTTTAAATTCGTTAGAAGCATCTTTTGAAAAACCCTTATCGAATCTACAAAGCATGAAGGATGCCACAGAACATCAGGGTGGTCGATTTATTTTTATTGATATCCCACAAAAGTTCGATTATCACCATGACCTCTTCCCTAATTATTTTGCAACAAATACTGTCCATAAATTAAACTACAATCACGCACTTCGTACACGTGCCGAAGCGGAACATATTCGGTCCATATCTAGCTCCAATGTTTTTTCTGAAAACAATTTGCTTGAGCCGTATTACAAAAGCGACAATCATTATACCGCCGATGCATCGTTATTAATCTATCAAGAACTCATTGCTACCTTAAGCGACACACGCATTCAAGCAAGACCACTCAATCATTATGAACGCATTGACTACCACAGTCCTTTTATTGGCAACAATTCTCGGACAATGGCCGATACAAGTTATTCACAAGGCGAGGTCCTTTACTATTATAAACCGCTCGATCAATCCCTACCAGAGTATCGACGCTATGAAAACGGTTCGCCATCCGATGAACCCGTTATGATCGAAGATGAAAACATCTCACTTTATAGTAATTTTATGAATGGCGATAAGGCGAATACGATTATCCAGACAAAGCGTGATCATTTACCTAAAATACTCTTTATCGGAGACTCATTCACCAATGCACTCGAATACCTTGCCATTTATGATTTCAATGAAGTTCATTCTCTGGATTTACGGTCTTATAAAGGTAATGTGTTCGAATACATTGAAAAAAATAAGTTTGATGCAGTTGTCTTTGTTCGAAATACACAGCTCAATTTAGTTGAAAAGGAGTAGGAGATACCATGCCCCTCACAAGTTATACATTTTTATTTATATTTCTTCCGCTTGCAGTTCTTATAAACCTTGCTACGCACGGAAAATACAAAACTTCACTGCTCGCAATCCTCAATTTAATTTTTATCAGTTATCTCGGACTTGTTCCGTTGTTGATTATTATCATATCGATGCTAACGTATTTTTATGCAGCATCAATCTTACATAAAAATCCTAATAAGGTTCTATTTATCACCACTATTAGTGTAAATATCCTTGTCTTGGTTTTCTTTAAGTATAAACCACTTTTTATCGCAACAACAAATCTTACATTTTTAGAAGGAATCATGGCTCCTCTTGGAATCTCTTTCTATACATTCCAAGGGATTGCATATCTGGCTGATGTCACTTATCGAAACCGCAAGCCTGAGACAGATTTACTCAAATTTAGTGCTTTCTTTATGCTATTTATGACTATCACTTCCGGTCCGATTTTAAGATATGATGAAACTAAGATCGATGATCCTGCTGTATCCAGTGACATGCTCTATAATGGTTTTACCCGCTTCACAATCGGTTTATTTAAGAAAGCTTATTTAGCTGCTAATTTTGGATTAATCGCCTCAAAAGTTTATAAAGGCCTCTATATAACTGCTTTCTTTACAGGAACAGCATGGCTTGGTTCCATTGCTTTTATGCTTCAATTATATCTCGACTTTTCAGGCTATACTGACATGGCATTGGGAATTGGTGAAATGTTGGGAATTAACCTTCCTGAGAACTTTAATTTCCCCTACCTCGCAACCTCATTTAGTGATTTTTGGAAACGATGGCATATCACCCTTACACGATGGTTCAAAGACTATATTTATATTCCACTTGGCGGCAATCGCAAAGGACCAACACGCACTTATTTGAATATGTTAATAGTTTGGCTCATTACCGGTTTTTGGCACGGGTCTTCCCTTAACTTTATTATTTGGGGATGCTTCAACTTCTTAATTATCATCTTAGAACGCAATGTATGGGGTGATACGCTAAAGAAAACACCACGTGTTATCCAGCATCTTGTTACCTTACTCTTAATTAATATTGGTTGGGTCTTCTTTCGTGCCTCCTCCCTTGAACAAGCATTCGATTTTATCTCGAAAATGTTCATCTGGGATATGAATCAAATCGGCGTTAAACAAATTCTAACGTATGTCCTATCACGCCCACTCGATTGGGTCCTTGCAATTTTATTTTGCACGCCAATCGTTTCAACATTCTTTACGCGATGGAGCGAGAGTGAAATAAAATGGCAACAGATAGCAAGTATGATTCTAATCGTAGGATTATTTATACTCGGAATTATCTTTGTCATTACAAGTTCATTTAAGGCCTTTATTTACCAACAATTTTAACCCTCGAAACAAACAAAAAGACCCATGTGATAGGGGTCTTTCTTTTTTTAATTCTACTCATTAAGTAGATTCATTTAAATTTGGCGGAGAACATGAGATTCGAACTCACGGAAGCTTTCACTTCGCCACCTTTCCAAGATGGTGCCTTAAGCCACTCGGCCAATTCTCCAGTGCTTACTTATTATACATAATAATTAAACAGAAAACAATGTATAATATACAAAAAGGAGGCTTTCTTTGTGCTACTTATCAATCGAATCAAAAACAGTACGCAACTTTCCGATACAGAATCGAAAATTGCGCAGTATATCCTTGAAAATCCGCAACAGGTAAACCAGCTTACAATCCACGAGTTATCAGAAATCACATTCGCAAGCGCATCAACCATTACTCGTTTTTGTCGTAAAATGAAAACAGAGGGGTTTAGTGATTTTAAAGTTAAACTCGCGAGCGAATTAAGTTCGTTTTCAATTACAGAAACACGCATTCGCGACGATGTCCCCTTTCAAAACAATCAATCAAGTGCAGAAATTGTTCAATCTATTTTATCCCTTAATTACCAATCTATGAATGACACCTATAATCATATTGATCTTACACAACTTGAACGTATTGCACATCGCATCTACAACGCACCACACATCTATCTCTATGGGTCGGGACAATCGTTAATTCTCGCACAGGATTTCCAATATAAATTATTCCGTATTGAACTTGATTGCAATCTCGAAACATCTTTAGGTTTCCAATCGCTCAAGGCCCACACCCAACCGCTCGACAGTATTGCACTCATCATTTCCTATTACGGTCAAAACGAGCATAACAAAACGGTTGTCGATTCTTTAGTAGAGCGAAACATCCCTTATATTCTGATTACCGGTCCTTTAATCAACCCTTGTGCGCACATGCCACAGAAGTTGTTCATGTCTCACCACAAGAAGAACTTGTAACCAAGATGGCCTCCTTCTCGTCGCGTACCTCGATGCAACTGGTTTTGGATTTTATTTATGCGCTAATCTTTGCAATTGATTATGAGAAAAATCAAGAGAATATTGAGAAACACCCCTGGTACATAAAAAAAGACTCCAATCACGGAACTGACCTAGTTCCTTGGGACTAAAGAAAAAACCAAGTTAGGATGAAGTTAACCGATAATTTACGGGAGATTGATATCCTAGCTTTTCTTGTATTCTATTTTCATTGTAATATTTTAAATAGTTTATCACAGTTTGTGATACAATTTCAGTAGAACCCTTTAGTTCTGGGTTTAATTCGAATGTTTCACACTTTAGCGAGGCATGAAACGATTCGATAGGAGCATTATCAGCGGGTGTACCCTTACGGGACATACTCATGGTAATGCTTTTATTTTTTACTTTGAGTTGATACTCTTTTGATGTATAGACACTCCCTTGATCAGAATGAAGAATACATGGCTGAACGATATCCGGAAGTTGATTTAATGTATCAACCACACATTCTAGGTTTTGTCTGTCACTCAATGTAGACGCAATAATCTCACCATTATATAAATCCATGATCGTAGATAAATAGAGCATCTTATGGCCATAAGGGATGTAAGTGATATCTGTCACCAATTTCTCTAGAGGACGTAGTGATTTAAAGTCGCGATTAATGATATTGGGCATAATGATCTTCGGATTTTTGTTTTTTCGATACCGTTTGACCTTAACACGGCATTGACATTGGTGTTTCTGCATTATCTTTTGAACAGTGTTCTTATTGATAATTCTTTCTTTCGAATTAATGCAGTTATTTTCGATATCCATAACGAAATTTATTTTCTTTACAAAGTTCAATTACTAATGCTTCATTGACAGAATAATTATTAGACTCTAGTTGCTCTTTTTTAGTCCAACGGTAATACGTTGACTTAGGTACCCCAAAAAGATGCAAGATATCTTTAAGAGATACAGTGTTGCGATACTCTTCAACGAGCTTGATGATTATTTCAGGAACCACATCCTTTCTCTTTCCAAATACTTTTTTAATAGTTCAATTTGTTGCTCCAAAGATTTAATTCTAAGTCTTTGTGTTTCTTCGACCGTGTCTCCTTCAGGCCCTTTTCCAAAAGTATATTGCTTGCCTACAGGTTGAAAAAATCGATAGTGTTCACCATTTCGATACCATCTCCACCATGTTTTGACTTGTGTTACATTTTTTATTCCAAGTTCAGTCTGAATAAACCTGCTTGAGTAGCCTGCCAATTTCATTTCTATAACTTTCATCTTTGTCTCATAGCTATGCATAGTTCGTGTTCCCATATAAAAACCTCCTATATTGAACTATTTTACAATAATTCTCATACAAGAGGTTTTTTTCTTTAGTCCCACGGAACTAGGTCAGTTCCCACCTTTGATTGGAGTCTTTTTAAAATTTGTATTGATCCAGATATTGTTTGACACCATCTTCAGAATTCAAACCACATATCGCGTCCGCAACGTTCTTTACAGCTGGTGTAGCGTTCTCCATTGCAACACCATGACCTGCATCCTCAATCATATGCAAATCATTATTGTTATCACCAAACGTCATAATTTCTTTCGCTGTAATACCATATTTATCCATATAGTATTGGAGCCCTACCATCTTATTAATCCGTGGATCCATAAACTCAATCAACTCTTTTTGGGAGTAAAATGCAACATACCTTGGATCTGGATTCGCAAGAACATGAGCCTCAATACGTGCTAAGGTTTCTGGTTCTCCACTAAAAATAATCTTTGCATGTGAATCTAAAACCTTTGAACGGACGTCCACATATTCCAAATCAATATGGGTTCGGACTTCAATATTATAAAAATCCTCAAACTCTGTGTATAACTTGCCAGGTCCCGTTAATACCGGATTTCCTCCCATTGGCATAAAGGTATCCAAAATTTCACGAATTAAATCTTCGCTTAACGGAAATTGTTCATGAATCTCACCATCCGCAAAATCATACACAAATCCTCCGTTATCACAGATTGCGAAATCAAATAATTCTGCAATATCGGGTATACCAAAGACTGCGGAATCCATGGGTCTGCCCGTCGCAACCCCAAATTTAATCCCTTGGTGACGTAATTCAAGAATCTTTGCTCGCATTGATGGTGTTAATTCATGATTTGCGTCCAAAAGTGTCCCATCCATATCCGTCGCAATTAACTTAATCATATACTTCCTCAACTTTCATAAAAAAACAGAAGGCAATGCCTCCTGTCCATTATAGCAATTTAATTTCTAATCGGCGATGTATTTAACGCCTTGAGCTTCCAGTTCCGCAATTTTATCTGCAAACTGAGGCAGATAAGCTTTATGGGCCACAAGCATTTCATGAAGCATATCTGTCGTATAATGCCCTGCTTGAATCATCGGATTAATTGTAAATGCCTGAACCGCTTTCGCATAATTACCCGTAACTGCAGCTTCGATCACCGTTTCTTCCATTGCTTTCATCATTTGTAATTGACCGCGTGCGGAAGGAGCAAAAGAACCCCAGTTAAACGGTTCTGCACCGTGCGAGGTAATTACACTGGTTACCTCCACAACACAATCATAAGGCAAATCCGTAATGGTTCCATTATTTTGAGTACTTACCGTCATCACCGTACGTAAGTCATTATGGATGGATGCGATTAATTGACATGCTGCATCAGAATAATGCGCACCGCCACGTTGTGTAAGTTCTTCAGGTTTATAATTTAAATTTGGATCTTTATATAAATCAAATAAGGCCGCCTCGGTTTGTTGAACGGTTTCAGCACGTGTCTTATGATTTGACCAATTTTCCATAAACTCTTCTGTCATATTCCGCGCAATATAATAATAGCGGTGGTAAGAACAAGGAATCATCCCTAAATCATGGAGTTGATCAAGATTATACGGTATTGGTGTGATATTTTTTACTTCTTGTACTTTTGAAAATGCACTGTTAGGATCAAACAAACGCTGAATTAATTCTTGCGTTACTTCTGTTCCATCTTTATCCAAAACACGGTGCCAGTGAAAATGATTAATCCCCGCAAATTTTTCAAACAAGATATTCGCGTCTTCATCATATCCCATCGCTTCATGATTAATTTTTGTACATCCAACCGGGATATTGCAAAGACCAATCGTACGTTTCCATCCACCACATTTAATTGCTGCTTCCGTTATAATCCCCGCTGGATTTGTAAAGTTAATAAGCCATGCATTGGGACATAATGTTTCCATATCGTGAATAATATCAAGAATTACAGGAATGGTTCGAAATGCCTTAAATATTCCGCCTGCCCCATTTGTTTCCTGACCCAATGAACCGTATTCCCCGGGAATACGTTCATCACGTTTTCTTGCCTCAAGTTGTCCAACACGAAATTGTGTCGTCACAAAATCCGCATCTTTGAGCGCTTCACGACGGTCAAGTGTTAATTTTACTTTCCAGTCAAGACCTGCTGCCTCAACCATACGTTGAGCCATTGCGCCGACAATTTCTAATTTTTCTTTTCCCGCTTCAACATCGACCAACCACAATTCTGAGATATCGATTTGATCGGATCGTTTGATGAAACCTTCCATTAACTCCGGTGTGTAGCTGCTGCCACCACCTATCGTAACAATCTTTATTTTTTTAGTCATAGCCGCCTCCTAAGTACCCAAATTGTATCTCGACTTAAACCATCTCACAACCAACTGAATCAAAGATGATTTTCAGTTTCATTTAAGTGTTTTTTACGACGTTAAGTATGAAATTAAATTCCAAATTATTATGGTATAATTCATTTAGGAGGGTTTTATGACAAAAATATTACTTGGAACTTATACAAAATCTGAAAGCAAAGGAATTTATGAGATCGATCTAATCAATGATCGTTTACATAATTTAACGCACATTGCGGACGTAGAAAACCCAACTTATCTTGACTACGATCCATCCACGCAAACGCTTTTTAGCGTTTATCAAAAAGAAAATCAAGCAGGAATTGCGACATGGAAGTATCTTAGCGTGAACACCGAGTTGCTTGAGTCTTTCACCGAGCCTGGACCTGCACCGTGTTATGTTGCATACGATCAAAACGAAGATCAAATTTACGACGCAAATTACCATAAAGGACGTGTCAATGTTTATAAGAATCATCAAGTCTTTAAAAAAATTGAGTATAAAGACGGATCGCATGCCCATTTCGTAAACAAGAAGCCCAATACGGAATTTGTTTATGTTTGCGATCTGGGGTTGGATACAGTTCGTAAATACGAACTCATGAATGAAATCGCAACTTATAAGGCACCCGAAGGGTCTGGTCCGCGTCACCTTGCCTTTCATCCACAATTACCACTTCTCTATCTATTTTCGGAGCATACATGTCATGTTACGGTTTTAGAAAATGACGGATTTGATTTTATCGAGCACGGTGTGTTTGATGCATTGCAAGAAATTGATGCAATCCGATCTGCAGCTGCAATTCGAATCTCTAAAGACGGAAACTATCTCTATGTATCCAACCGTGGTCACGACTCCATCACAGTCTTTAAAATCAGTCAAGACGGACTCCAGCTTGAATTCATTCAAAATATTTCAAGCTTTGGTGAACATCCTCGTGATTTTGCCCTTAGTCCAGATGATGAATACCTGGTTTGCGCAAACCGCGATACCAACAATCTCACCTTATACGCAAGAAATCACGAGACTGGCATGCTGACATTACTCCAATCAGATGTTTACGCTCCCGAATGTGTCTCTGTCCTTTTCATCTCATAATCTTTAACCTAAGACATCGTGATCATGCGATGTCTTTTCAACATACAAAAAAATCACGCGGTATAGGCGTGATTTTTAATTGTTGCTTAATTAATTATAAATTAAACCGTTCTTTCGTGAGCCGTTCTCATAAGAACATCAAGTTGTTGTTCTTTTGTAAGTTCGACAAATCGAACAGCATAACCGGATACACGAATTGTTAAGTTAGGGTATTTCAATGGATTGGCCATCGCATCTTCAAGAAGTGCATTATCAAATACGTTAACGTTTAAGTGGTAAGCTCCTTGTGCGAAGTAACCGTCCATAATACCACGTAGGTTTACGATACGTTCGTCTGAAGTTTTACCCATTGCAATTGGCGCAATTGTTTGTGTATTTGAGATCCCATCAAGTGCACAGTTATAGTCTAATTTAGCTGTTGAGTTTAATGAAGCTAATAAACCATTCTTTTCTGCACCGTATGATGGGTTTGCACCAGCTGCTAAAGGAACACCTTGTCCACGTCCATCAGGTGTATTACCTGTAGCTTTACCATAAACAACATTTGATGTGATTGTAAGCAAGCTTAATGTTGGTGTTGAGTTGCGGTATGTATGGTGACGTTTGATTTGTCCCATGAAGTATTGTAATGCCCAGTTTGCAAGATCATCTGCACGGTCATCATCATTACCATATTTAGGGAAGTCTCCTTCGACTTCATAATCTACTACTAAACCTTTTTCGTCACGGATCGTCTTAACCTTAGCGTATTTGATTGCTGATAAGGAGTCAGCAACGTGTGAAATACCTGCAATACCAGTTGCAAACGTACGTTTAAGATCGGAATCCATTAATGCAAGTTGGGCTTTTTCATAAGCATATTTATCATGCATGTAGTGAATTGAGTTTAATGTATTTACATATAATTCAGCTAACCAGTCCATCATGTCTTGGTAAGCAACTTTAACTTCATCAAAGTTTAAGTATTCTGAAGTAATTGGACGTAAACGTGGTCCAACTTGTGCTTTTGTCACTTCATCAATACCGCCGTTGATAGCGTAAAGTAAACATTTAATTAAGTTCGCACGTGCTCCAAAGAATTGCATATCTTTACCAATTACAGTAGCGGATACACAACATGCAATCGCAACGTCGTCTGAACCCCATTTTTCACGAAGTAATGTATCATTTTCAAATTGAATTGAAGATGTTTCAATAGCAATTCGTGAAGCAAATGTACGGAATCCTTCTGGTAATTCTTTACAGTAAAGAACTGTTAAGTTTGGTTCTGGTGAAGGTCCCATGTTAATGAGTGTATGAAGTAAACGGAAGTCTGTCTTTGTAACGAGTGAACGTCCATCAAATTCCATACCTGCGATTGATAATGTTGCCCAAATTGGGTATCCACTAAATAGTGCATTATATTCAGGTGTACGCGCAAATTTAACCATACGTAGTTTCATTACGAGGTGGTCAATAAGTTCTTGTGCTTCTTTTTCAGTAATCACACCATTGTCTAAATCACGTTGGATATAGATATCAAGGAATTCTGAGATACGTCCAATTGACATCGCTGCACCGTTATTTTCTTTGATTGCTGCTAAGTAACCAAAGTATAACCATTGAACTGCTTCTTTTGCATTTCCAGCAGGTTGTGAGATATCGAATCCATAAGCTGCAGCCATTTCTTTAATTTCTGCTAATGCGTGAATTTGATCACTAATTTCTTCACGAAGACGAATGACATCGTCAGTCATTGTTTTATAACCTGTATGTGCTAAATCATTTTTCTTTCCAGCTACAAGACGATCGATACCATAAAGAGCAATACGACGGTAATCACCAATAATACGTCCACGTCCGTAAGCATCTGGAAGACCAGTAATAATCTTATTCTTACGTGCTGCACGCATTTCTGGTGTATAAACATCAAATACCCCTTGGTTGTGTGTTTTACGCCATTTTGTAAAGATATGTACTAACTCCTCATCGGGTTCATAACCATTACTTTCAAGAGCTTTCACAGCCATTCCAATTCCACCGAAAGGAATAAATGCTTGTTTTAATGGTTCATCTGTTTGGAACCCAACAATTTGCTCTTTATCCTTATCCATGTAACCTGGACCGTGTGAACTTACAGTTGATACAATTTTTGTATCCATGTTGTAAACGCCAGCTTTTTCACGTTGTACAGCATTCATTTCTTCAAGTTGTTCCATAAGATCCAACGTATTTTGAGTTGGTCCTTCTAAGAACTCATCGTTACCAGTATACTCTGTGTAGTTATTTTTAATAAAATCACGAGTATCAATGTTTTCTTTCCAATAGCTTCCTTTGAAGCCTTTCCATTGATTATACATTAAGATACCTCCTTATTCTCGGGTTTGATTCCCAATATCTTATTTGTATTACACGCATATTATATCAAACTTAGTACAATACGTTTTATTTTTCACATCCTTTTTAGGCACGTTCTGGTATACACTTGTGCTTAATTGCTTCAAATCATACTAGTTTGCGAATTCACAGACTTTTTTCACAAAATTAATTACACCACTTGGAAATCAAAAATGCTCATTTCTAAGTGAACTTCGTTCAAATGAAAACCTTTTCGAATTGTATACCCAATTCACAAACTCACTCGCACCAATTAGCACTATCTTGCTCTATACTGTTCGTGTTACCGACAAGCGAGAGGCGATTTAAGTATGGTTTTAATGTTATTCATTAAGAATGTATTGCTTTCTCTATGGATTTAAAGATTTAAAAGCAAGATTGTTTCAATTAAAATAAAAAGACTGATATAAAATCAGTCCTTAAGTGCTTCAATCAACATTGGTAAATAAATTGGTAGATCCGGTGGACGTCTCCCAGAAACAACATGCCCATCTCGAACTGCAGGTTCATCAACCCAATGTGCACCGGCATACATTAAGTCATGCTTAATCCCAGGCGTACTGGTCACTGTTTTCCCCGATAAGACCCCTGCTGAAGAGAGTACCCAGCCCGCATGACATATTTGTCCAATAACTTTTTTATGGGAATCCATGTACTTCACAAAGTCAAGCACAGGATCCAATCGTCTTAAATAATCTGGAGCCCATCCTCCAGGAATTACAAGCCCATCATAAGTTGTAATATCCACATCATGAAATGCTAAATCACTTACAACCGATAGCCCATATTTTCCACGATAGGTCTTCGCTGACGCTTCAGCAGCAACATCAACATGAGCACCTGCTTCACGAAGCCGAAGGATTGGATACCATAATTCTAAGTCATCAAAATCATCACTTACAAGGGTTAAAACGCGTTTTCCACTTAATTCCATGTCATCACCTCTTATATAAACCCTATCAATATCCCTTTTGAATGTATAGTTATTTGCTTAAAGATTGTAGTCTCAGAGACATCTTGTTACGATACATATATATATATATATATATAAGGAGGAATTTTTATGTTTTATCTTGGTTGTCATCTCTCATTTGCGAAAGGTTATGAAGCAATGGGACATGAATCACTTCGTATTGATGCCAATACGTTTCAGTTTTTCACGCGAAGTCCTCGCGGCGGAAAAGCAAAACCCCTCAATCTTGAGGATCTCGGAAAGCTTAATACGTTAATCAAAGCAAATCATTTCAAACATATCCTTGCTCATGCTCCATATACCATGAACCCATGCAGTAATAAGGATTATACGCGTGATTATGCAGAAGAACTCATGCTTGATGATTTGTCTCGTATGAGCCACATCAAGGGAAGTCTTTATAACTTCCATCCGGGAAGTCATGTCGGACAAGGCGTTGAACCCGCGATTGTTATGATTTCTGATATGTTAAATCGTGTCTTAGATCCCACTCAAGAAACCATAGTTTTACTTGAAACGATGGCGGGCAAAGGAACTGAGGTCGGACGTACGTTTGAAGAAATTGCAGCAATCATTCATAATATAACGGTCAAAGAAAAGATTGGCGTATGTTGGGATACCTGTCATATCTATGACGCAGGGTATGATATTGTTAATGATTTAGATGGGGTTATAGAACACTTTGATAACGTTGTTGGATTGGATAAGCTTTATGCAATTCATCTCAACGATAGCAAAAATCCATTTAAATCCCATAAAGACCGTCATGAAAAAATTGGTCAAGGGTACATCGGTTTGGAGACATTTGAGAAAATCATCAATCACCCTAAATTACGTCATCTTCCTTTTTATCTTGAAACCCCACAAGATGATAATGATGGTTATAAGGCAGAGATTGAACTTCTAAGATCTCTACGTAAATAACAACTTACCACTTATTTATGACATCTTGATCCTTTTTTATATCGAATCAACGATAATTATTTATAATAGTATCAGGAGGAACATCCGTGAAAATTAAGGTTATTATCAATCCAAAACTTGAAGACGATGTTGTTTTGGAATGTCGTGAAATGACACCGCAGATTGAGAAATTAATTAAAAATTTGGAAACACAATCGATTCACGCAAGTCACCGTGGGAAAGATATATCGATCAATCTCAATGATATATGTTTTTTTGAAACAGAGGATGATGCTGTGTACGCGCATACAGCCAGGGATTCATTTCGAACACACTATCGTTTGTATGAATTAGAATCATCTCTTCCCAGTTCATTTATGAGAGCATCAAAGTCGACCATCGTGAATTTGAATCAAATCGATTCCATCGAGCGTAATATCACCTCTTCGCGAAGTGTTCAATTTTATGGCAGTCATAAAATAACGTATGTTTCACGCATGTATTTCCAACAGATTAAAAAACGATTAAAGGAGGAAAGCATTTAATGAAGAAAAATGATTATTTTTGGGGATTTGTACTCGTATTACTTGCATTTGGGTTATTTGGCAGTGCCTTTAACCTTTATAGTTTCGGACCTAATGTCTTTAAAATTGCCTTTACAGTGGCGCTTGTTGCTTTCGCAATTTCAAACATGCCTAAATTAAATTTCTTTGGGATAATTTATCCACTTACTTTGGCACTTTGGATTAACCGTGTATATTTTAATATTCATGGGAATGGTGGCATGTTGTTTTGGGCAAGTACGTTTTTAGCAATTGGTCTTTCAGTAATTTTTAAACGACGTAAACGTCAGGTAAATTTTAAGAAGTATGAATCATACCGTGAAAGTACAACCTATGCCACAGACGAAGATGGCAATCATTATGAGTACCATACTGGGACACAACATAACCGTTCCGGTTATTGGGATGATGATCACGCCGACTTTATAAATATCGAAGCAATTTTTACCGATCGCACGCGTTATATTCGTTCAAAGAACTTTACAGGTGGATATATTGATAATACATTTGCTTCATTGTCAATCTATTTCGACCAAGCACAGTTTAATCCATCAGGTGCACAACTTGAAGTAAATTGCGCGTTTGGTCAAGTGAAATTGTTTATCCCTTATAACATTAATGTCATAAACAATATCGATAATACATTGGCAAGTGTAAACGATCCACACCGTAATACGGTCGTTGATGGTCCTACATTAACTTTAAATGGCGATGTAAGACTCGGTGAAGTTAAAATTGTATACGTATAATCACTCTTTAAGCGGTTTTTAACCGCTTTTTTTTATTTTTTTAATCTTTTTTAATTTTTATTGAATTTGGGCATTGCTTTCTTAGAAATGGCTTGTTATAATCTATTAGCAATACAAAGTGAATACGCGGGCGTGGTGAAATTGGCAGACACACTAGACTTAGGATCTAGCGCTTCGGCATGGAGGTTCGAGTCCTCTCGCCCGCACCAATTATTAAATCACAGTCATTACTTCGGTAATGACTTTTTTATGCCGGAATGGTCTCTAATTGTTTTCAAAATAAGAATTTGTTATAGTTGGTGAAAAGGAGAGCACAATGAAACTTTCGATCAACCAACGAATCCTTAGATACCAAGAAAGCATCAATAAAAACGACATACCTTCAACGTATAAATTTCTAATTGACACAATGAGTGTGATTCAGCGCAATTTCAAACTTGATTCATTCACAGCGAAATCTGTCCTGAATGGCTATCTTGATTACACCTATTTTTATTTCGATGATGGTTTTCTTCGTTCAAAGGGTTTAAAGTTAGGCCTTATCTTAAATCATCAAGAAATGAAGTTTGAGCTTTGGCTTATGGGACGAACAAAACTGATTCAAAAAAAAATATTGGGATGTCTTTAAAGCGTCCCCCTTGAATAGTTTAAAGGAGATGCCTCAGTGGTTTATTGTCTCAATCGATTTGGAGACGCATCCGAACTTCGAAGATCTTGACGCACTCACACAAAACCTTCTCCAAAAGGTTCCTCGTGCTTATGCTCTAATGCACGCTTATCTCTAAGTGAAAAACTTGATACACGATCAAGTTTTTTTATTTTGAGCCGTTTTAGAACATGGTTTTTCTTTTTTCATCACATTTACAACCACACCCTCGCACCGGTGTACTATAATAAGCATATAGAAAGAAGGTACTTCCATGAAACAATTTATTATATCCGATGATTTTTGGTCTTTATTTCGTGACGCTTGTTTTGGGATTGTGCTCGCACACAATGTCCGAAACAAGGATATCAACCCTGAATCTATGAATGCAATTACTAAATTTCTTGAAGCGAGTCATCATGACGCTCACAAGTATCTTACCGAAGATGTTTTGAGTCAAAATGATGTCATTGCAGTTTGGCGTGATGCGTATCAAAAATTTAAAACCAAGAAAGGAGCACGTGTATCGATTGAGGCTTTATTAAAGCGTGTCTCAAAGGGAAATGGGGTTGGATCAATTAATCCCCTTGTCGATATATAATGGAATCTCGCTGACTTATGGCCTTCCTTGCGGTGGAGAAGACATCGATACCTTTGTAGGTTCGTTACAGTTAATAAAAACTCAAGGTGATGATCACTTTATAGCACTTGGCGATTTGGAACCTGACAATACCCTCCCTGGCGAAATCGCATACGTTGATGATGTTGGTGCGGTCTGTCGTTGTTGGAATTGGCGTGATGGTCAACGAACCATGTTAACAGATGACACAACGAATGCATTCTTAATTATTGAGTGTGTCGATCCAACACGTCGTGACGATTTAGAAAAGGCTACTCAACACCTTGCAACATGTGTTGAGAAGTATCTTGACGGATCCGTTAAACATGTTATTATGGACCGGAATAATGCAATCCTAGATCTCGAATAACTAAAAGGAGAATCATAATGGCACGGCCACAAACAAAAGAAGCACTACTAGAAGCAGCAAACCTAAATTTCAATAAACTCATGAGCTATATCGATGCCTTAAGCGAGCAAGAACGTCATGCGACATTTGTACTTGAGGATCGAGATCGAAATTTACGCGATGTTTTATGTCATCTTATTGAGTGGCATAAGATGCTCGCTGGATGGTACCAGGTTGGTGTCGTTGAAAACGGAATGCCAGATATCCCTGCAAAAGGATATACATGGAAAACGACCCCTGAACTCAATCAAAAAATTTGGGAAGCATATCAAAACACATCTTTGGAAGCGGCGCTTCAAGAACTCAAAAAAACACACACAGAAATTGTAGCGTTAATTCCTCAACATTCCCAAGAATCCCTGTTTGATCGTAAGGTTTATCCTTTCACCAAAACAACAACATTAGGTGCCTATTTTATTAGTGGCACTTCATCCCACTATGACTGGGCTCTAAAAAAATTGAGAAAGCATTATAAGGCGTTGAAGCGTGATATAATAGATTAAAAGGAAGTGATACCATGAGTATTGAGGATTGCTTTAATTTTCGTCCTAAAGAAGTCCTCGAACACGATCGCGCAAACTATCAGAAGAAAATCTTTCCACGAGGCGATCAACAGAAAGCGATGATTCAAACGGTTTTACTCGAATTGTTTCCAAAACGAGATCAGATGGAATTGCTCTACCATTATATTGTTTGTAAAGAGATAATAACAAATGATGCATTGGATCCCTTTGATCAAATTCATAGAATTGAAAAAGCACTGAAACGGATCCGTCCAAAATTAGATTTTACTGAAACAGAGACGTTATCCAATCTCCTTTATATCGATGCGAATGAATTCGATATAATTGATGCACAAAAACTACTTAAACGTGTTAAACATAAAGCCATCGTATGATGGCTTTTTTATTGAATCTATCGCAATTTTTGCCCTTTTAGTACCCGTTTCTTGTGCGATTGAACGCGTAATCTTGTAAGTATTTCGTTCCTTAATTATGATGTGTATCGTTACTAAAGGAGATTTATTGTGTCTAATCATTTAAATTTAAATCGTGTCGATGGCGATCTTTATATTGGTAAAGGTGCCGGAAAAGAAATTATGGCCCGATTTAATCAAAGCAAACATACAATTAAAATTGTATCCCCTTATGTTAATAAGGAATATGTCGAGAAGTTGATTCAGCAACATCAATCAGGTATTACAACAGGTTTAGTATTTACCTGGGATTATAAACAAGGTCAAAAAGCAAATCAAGAATTAGCGCGTTCCCTCTTTACTCAAACGCGTACTCAAAGTGATGATGCACTTCGAAAAAAACGGATGGGTCGTTTGATTGCTCTTGGATGGTGTTTTGTTAATTTCATCATTTTGGCTCATGCCATAACGCTTAAAGGTAGTGTCGGTTTTTGGTTTGAAATCAGTGTAGTCATCTTGCTATTCGCTGCAAATTTTAAATACTTTGATCGAGTTCATAAAACCCCTATTTATAGTTATGGTTACGAACCTAAAATGCCCATCGCAATTTGGAAAACAAATCGTTATCAAAAACTTCATACGAAGCTGTATCTTGTGGATGATATCGCATTTATCGGTTCGTTGAACTTTACAAAAAATGGATTTTATACAAATTATGAATCCTGCATGAGCATTCATCAAAAAAATGAGGTAGACGATTTACATCGGTATATTGATTCCCTCTTAAACGACAAAGAATATCAACAGTTTTATTTTAATGAGATTGGAAAACAATATTTTGAAGAACCTGCATATTAAAAAAGTCCGAATACGGACTTTTTTAATATGCATTCGTTTGAATGATTTTCTCGGGATTTCCCGCAATGACGACATTATCACCAAAACTTTGTGTCACAACTGAACCCGCACCAACCACGACATTATTTCCCAATGAAACACCAGGTAAAATCACACAACTACCGCCCAACCAGACATTATTTCCAATTGTTACCGGTTTTCCATACTCCCACCCAGAATTACGCTGTGTAGGATCGATTGGATGTGTTGCAGTATAAATCTGTACGTTTGGTCCGCACATACAATGATCTCCAAATCGGATCTCGCAGACATCCAACATCACACAGTTATGATTCGCAAAAAAATGATTACCCAGATGGATATTTATACCATAATCGCACGCAAATCCCGGACAAATACAAAAGGTTTCCGGAGCTGTTCCTAAAATCTCACGATAGATTTCTGATCTTAGCGCTCCGCTCGGTTCCAAGTTGGCTCGAATCGTACACGTCAATGCCTTTAAATTCAGTTGCATTAAGGTTGGATCATCACTTCGATACATCTCCCCGCGAATCATTTTCTCAAACATTTCCATGGTTTTGTTTCGCTTCGAAATCCATGAGTTCTTTATAGATTAATTCTACATCATGACGATAAGGGTAATGTTTCGTATCCTTTAAAAATGTAGCAAGGATATGAGCACCACGTTCTGGGTTTTTATCAACCACAACCGCTTTTAAATACTCAAACTTAAGACAATCCGGATTGCCCTTTATTTTCTTTACAATTGTATTCATCATGGGGGTCGGTTAGACGATTTCTCCTTCCAACATCAAACACGAAGCATGATCAATCTCAACCAAAACTTTTTGAAGTGGAATCATATTCATTTCTTGAAGAGCTTCATATGCCGCAATACGTTCACGATTTGATGATAGCGATTCGATATAAATAAGCTGTGCTGTGAGTCCAATCGGATTGTCGCAATCACGAAGTGGAATTGATTGAAGGAGATGAGGATCAAGTTCATCATACCCTTTTCCAAGTGCCTGCATGCCAATAACATAGAGTTGTAACCAGAAATAAGGACGCAATTCTGGTCGATGTCTCAATAATGAAGCATTATAACCATCGTTGGGTGTATCTTCCATGATGAGCCCATTAACTAGAATTGCGAAAATCCCAAGTAAGATGAGTAATGTTAGGAATATTTGCATATAGGGAACCAAGAGTACACCTAAGGACACTAAAGCAATCACGCCATTGGTAATAATTCCGCCTAGATTATAAAGTTGCGTTGGAAATGGTTCATTCATCGTTTTGGGTGGCATCATTAAACATTGCCCTGCTGTTCCTGGAATATTTAACGACTTTAATTGATAACCCTGATCCGTTTTAATCAAAGCAATGGAAAAAAAACGGATCAAGATAAATTGATAACCGGTGATGCGTCCAAAAAAAAATAAGATGACCGGTTTCATGCATCACAATATGAATGACAAAACTGAGTATGATAAACCCCATTGAAGCGAGAAAAATATTAAGGGGCCCCATACTGTAGGTAAAAGATAATTTTTGGGCCATATGACCCCCTGCAAATCCTAAAAATGCACAAAGAAAAACTAACGTTGCTTTCATTAATTTATTTTTCATAGAATCCTCTTTTCATGTTTATTAGACCATAAAAAAACCACTCATGCAAGAGTGGTTAATCCTAGAAGATCCGATTTAATTCGTTTTGAAGTTTTGCTTGTTCACGAACATATTCATCGAGCTTTGCTTCATTTTCTTCATAGTTGTTTTTAAGACCCGCAATTTCTTCTTGTAACGTTTCAGAATCATTGGTTTGTGCTTGTCCCTCTAGACTCGCAATCTTAATTTTAATTTTTTCGTGGAGTTCTTCTAAAGCATCACAACGTACATCAAGAAGTTCAAGTTCTTCTTCAATTTCATGACGACGGGATTCTTGTTGATTAAAATCGCGATTTTTTATGCGTGCATAGAAATCGTCTTGAATGCTTCTAAAGGTATCCCATAGTTTTGGCTCATGATCACGTCCACTATGACCTGCCTCTTTCCATTCATTAAACAACGCTTCCATATTTTCGCGTGTCGTTGCATCATTAAATGATTCCACGAGCGCTTTTGCTTTTCCAATAATCACTTCTTTTTTCTCACGAGCACTATCTTGTTCTGCACGCAATCCGTCAAAGAATTCACGTTGCTTTTGATAGAAACTTTGACGATGACCATTAAACACTTCCCATAGACGGTCTTCATGTTCACGTCCCGCAAAGCCAGCTTCTTTCCAACGTGTCATTAAGTCACGCATTGCATCGGATGTTTCTTTCAATTCCGTTGAATCTTTAATGGCTTCGACTTCTTCAATTAAGGCTTCTTTCAATGCTTTCGCATCTTTACGAAGCAATGTCATCTCTTCGAAATGAGCACTGCGAGCATCAAAGAACTCATCATTAATTGCACGGAATTTTTCCCAAAGTTCTTGATCAACATCTTGACCTGCAAACCCTGCTTCTTTCCATTGTTTTTGAAGTTCTTGTAATTTAACTGCAGTTTTATTCCAGTCTGTAGATTTTTTTAATTGATCAGCTTGTTCAATCAAGTCTTTTTTAATTGCACGTGCACTTTCAAGTCGTTCTTGACGATGTTCGTATTGATCAAGTGCTGCTTTAAATCTTTCTTCCAAATCTTCATCGATTCCTTCTTCTGATAAAGATTCCCACTCTTTCTTGACAAACTCAATGCGTTCATCATCCCCTGTACTCATAACACTGTATACTTCTGAAATTAATTGGTTTTGTCGAGACGTTTCCACAGAAGCAAGACTTTCCCAGCCAAAATCATGTCGTGAAAATTCAGGCTCTCTTACTTCCTTTTCTACTACTTCTTCTGTCTCATTAATTTGTTTCTCGTTAATGTCGAACACCTCTTTCTTATCAATAAAAATATTTTATCATACGCAATTCATACGTAGTGTAAAACACTTCTTTTTTATCTAATAAATCATATCATTTATATGTGATTGAAACGTGAAAATCATGTGTGCAAACGCGCGTTTTTCGATTTCTTACATTTATTTTGATTAATTTTTTCAGTTTATCACGCATTCCACTCTGAAAATCGCTGAAACCGTTAAATACTCCCTGTTTAAAGCCTCAATTCTTTGATTTGTGATTAATTTTTATCGCATATATTCATGAAAATAAGTTGGTTTTTGGAAGTTGATGGCTTCAATCATAAAAATACCGACGTCTTATAGTTGTAATGAATCCTGTTTCATTTTATAATCTTACGTATAGTTAAATCTATACGAGAGGAGAAGTGTATGGTCGATACTGTTAATCTTTGGCTCCTAGTTGGAGTACTTATTATTGTTGTTGGATTTGCAATGAAAATTGATTCAATCGCTGTTGTTTTAGTCGCTGCCGTTGTTACCGCGTTAATTGGTGGTATGAACTTTGTCGAGATTTTAGAAACATTGGGTTCTAACTTTGTTAAGTCCCGTGGTTTAACAATCTTTGTCCTAACGTTACCAGTAGTTGGGGTATGTGAACGTTATGGATTAAAAGAACAAGCTGTAAAACTAATTCAAAAAATGAAAGTTCTTACAGCAGGACGTGTAATTTGGGTTTACCAACTAATTCGTCAAGCTGCCGCTGCTGGCGCATTACGTTTAGGAGGACATCCACAATTTGTCCGTCCACTCATTCATCCAATGGCTGAAGGTGCTGGAATTCAAGAAAAAGGTTCTGCACTTACGGTTGCCGAGGAAGAAGAAATTAAAGCAGGGGCTGCTGCCGCTGAAAACTATGGGAACTTCTTTGGTCAAAACTTATTTCCTTATGCAAGTGGTGTTATCTTAATTGTTGAAACACTGGTTGAACAAGGTTATGACGTAACACACCAAGGCATTGCACTTTGGAGCGTTCCAGTCTTTGTAATTGCTCTAGTACTTGGAGGCGTTCAAACAGTTCTGTTAGATCGCCGCATTAAGAAAGGGGCTAAATAATTATGACAGCAAATTTTTGGGAATTATTCTTAGAAATGTGGTATATGATTGTCGGATGTATTTTTATCGCTACAGCGATTTCAGCATACCGCAATATTGATGATAACCGTAAATACGGTGCCGCATCATTTTGGATTATTTTAGCCGTACTATTTATGTTAGGTAAATATATTCCTAATAATATTAATGGATTACTTGTCTTAGCACTTGGAGTTCTTTCATTTATGAAGACGGTTAATATTGGAGATATTGAGCAAATTTCTCAAGATTTCCGTGATGAACAATCAGATCGAATTGGATTTAAAATCTTTATTCCTTCTGTATTTATTGCAATTGGAGCATTCTTATTCTCCTTTGTATTACCCAAAATTGCACCCGGTGTTAGTGCTGGTGTTTTAGGGTATATTGCAATTGGATTATCTGCAGCATGTGGATTAATCGCAACCTTTATTATTACAAAAACAAAACCTAAAGGGGTCGTCAATGATGCAACGCGTCTCATGCGTACAATGGGTTCATTCAGCATCTTGCCACAATTACTTTCAGCGCTTGGCGTTGTCTTCACAACTGCAGGTGTCGGAAATCTTATCGCAACACTACTTGGTAGCTTTATTCCTAATGGAAACATCTTTGCAGGTGTTGTTGCTTACTGTGTTGGTATGGCCATCTTTACTATTATTATGGGAAATGCGTTTGCGGCATTTACCGTTATTACAATTGGAATTGGGCTTCCATTTGTATTTGCTCAAGGTGCAAACCCACTCATTGCAGGTGCGCTTGCAATGACAGCAGGGTTCTGTGGTACTTTACTTACACCCATGGCTGCGAACTTCAATATTGTTCCGGCTGCTTTACTTGAGACACACAATATTGTATTATTAAATATCAAGCACCTATGGCTCTTATTATGCTCGTAATCCATATCTTCTTGATGTATTTCTTAGCTTTCTAATTAATTATTGAAGGAGGACGTATCTATGAAAGTTTTAATTACAGGTTTTGATCCATTTGGTGGGGAAAAAATGAATCCTGCTTATGAAGCAGTTAAATTACTCCCTGATACAATCGAAGGGGCCGAAGTACTTAAACTCGAAGTTCCAACCGTCTTCAACAAATCGGTTGAGGTATTAGATGAAGCGATGGCTAAACATCAACCTGACATTGTCATCTGTGTTGGTCAAGCTGGAAATCGTTTTGGGGTTACACCAGAACGTGTAGCCATCAACCAAGATGATGCACGCATCAAAGACAACGAAGGGAATCAACCTATTGATGAAACAATCTTTGAAGATGGTAAAGCAGCCTATTTCGCTACCTTGCCAATCAAAGCAATGGTTGAGAATATGAAACAAGCATCAATTCCTGCAAGTGTTTCGAACACTGCGGGTACCTTTGTATGCAATCACCTGATGTACGGATTGCTTTATCTTGTTGATAAAAAATATTCTAATGTTCGTGGTGGATTTATTCATGTTCCTTTCGCAACACAACAAGTTATGGACAAGCCTACTGTACCAAGTTTAACCTTAGAACAAATCGCTAAAGGTTTAGAAGTGTGTATCGCAACAGCTGTAACCGTTAAAGAAGATCATAAGATTCAAGGTGGCGCAATTAGCTAATGAATAATCAAATGTTTGTTTATGGATCTTTAATGGAAGGGTTTTTTAATTATAATAAATATGTCGATGGACATGTTGTTTCAATTGAAAAAGCATATGTTCTTGGAACCTTGTACGATATGCCTTATAAAGGATATCCCGCGCTTCTTCAAGAAGGCGACACAAAGGTTTGGGGTGAAATCATTACAGTCAAAGACCTCAGTCTTATCATCGATGATATTGATGCAATGGAAGGGTTTAATGGCCGTGATGATGATGAGTATAAGCGCATCCCCTCTACCATTACCAAAGAAAATGGTGAAACCGTAGAGCTCGGTGTTTACTTCTATAACCTTAAAGATCATGATGTTCGGTTTCATGAAGCAATTCTTCTTCCGGAAGGAAGTTGGAGAGCATTCAAAGCCTTAGAAAAATAAAACATGCCTTATCGGTGGAGTTGTCAAACAAAAGTAGACATTAATAAAAGACTAGAAACCCTTATCCATTTTATATTGGATAGGGGTTTTGTAATTTAAACAGTAAGCAGGTCTTTCAAAATTGAAATAATGTACATATTCTTCGATAAAATTTTCAAAGTTATCTACGGACCAGTATTGATAATCACACGCCATTTCTGCTTTAATCCATCCATTTAATGATTCGATAATTGGATTATCTGTAGGTGTTCCAGCTCGCGACATAGATCTAATTATGTTATAATTTTCATGCGCTTTAGCGAAAGCTTTAGAGTGGTAGACAGCTCCTTGATCTGTGTGAAGAATCGTGGGAGCTGTTTTTTTATTATCCTTAAGTAGCGCAAGGAGATCCTCGAGACACTTGTAGTAAGGCTTAGGATCACCAGTTGTACGCGATAATGCAGAACTGATAATTTCATTGTTAAAGGTATCAACCATTAAAGTCCATTCATAATTAATCCCTTTGTTTCGAATATGTGTCATATCTGAAACAATAATTTCTAAAGGTTTGGTTGCCTCCATTGATTCTTTATAATATTAGGATAAATTCGACTTTGTGTTCCAGGTTTTTTATAGGAATAGTGTTTCACTTTTGATTTAATATTTAAAAACTTGCAACACTTGTGGATTAAATTATCGGAAAATTCAATCCCTAAATCACTTTGCTTTCTCATGACTGCAGCGATATCATGATAACCATAACTTGGAAAACGGCGATGCCAGTCTTTAATCACAAAGCTAAGAATCGCTCTTTTTTGTTCATAAATATTGAGATCATTCTTATGCTTTAACCACTTGTAATAACCAGATCGGTTCAAATTCATAAATCTAAGAATGAACGTAATCGGATGTTTAAAAGATAAATCATGTGCTATTTGGAATTCTTGTCTTTTAAAGTAACGAACTCCTTGTTTACACCAACTCCTTTCACCTGGTACCATTTTTTTAATCGTGCAATCTCAATATCTCGTTTTAGAATTTCGAGTTGAAGTCGTTCGATCTCAGTTAATGATGTACTCGTATGAAGCGCAGAAAAATGATTTCCTGTCTTTTTCTTGTTTTTTAAACCCTCTTTACCATCACGCATGAGTCGATCAATCCAACCATTAATCGTTCCTTTAGGACTTGTGATAGTTTCGCAGCACTTATATGTTCATCAATATGACGTGTAACGACTTTAATACGATCCTCATAAGTCCATTTATTATTTAATCCACCTTTGGGTCTTCCCATCATTAATACCTCCGTTTTATCTCTGATTTTATTATTACACAAAAAAGTAGACAAGTCTTTTTTACTTGTCTACTTTTAGTTTACTACTCCACCTTATCGGCATGTTTTTTATATCATTTTTACTTTATAATACGCATCTTCTTGTCCCTTTAAAACAGGAATCAATTCAAATTCATAATGATATTCACGATGTACATCTAGAAATTGCGGATCATGCTTCGAGAGCCATCCAACTACATCAACCGCTACAATCCATTCCACACTTTGATCAAGTGCTCTGCGTGCCCCAACATTTAACGGTACTCGATCAGACTTAATCATGAGTCCTTGTCGCGATGCATTCGTTAGGGACGCCCAAAACACCTGTGTATGATTTCGAAATGTCTTTGAGCTTACCTCTTGTTAAAGGGACTCATGATAAACCGCAAAACCCAATTCATCGTTTAGATTTTATAATTTGCATGGGGTCCTTTTCAAAATACGCCAAGGTATCATAAGCACGCTTTAATGGAATTTCAATTCCAATCATTGAGAGTTCTGAGTGATTTGCCGGTTTAAAGGTTTGTCGCACCCAAATACGTCCATCAGCAAAGATCTTATAAACCGTATGGGCCACAGACCCATTTACAAGCACACTACGTGTTGTAATCCGAATTCTTGAATCATTAACGACTACAATAGAAAAATGCTGTGCTGACGACTTAACGCCTTCCTGCGCCCACGCATGTGTAAAAGTATTCCAATGCTCATTGTCTTCATAATTCATGGGACCACGATTACACAACAAAGACATCGGTCGTGAAAGCATTTCATCCCCATCGTATCGGCATGAGTCCATAAAACCCGTTTCTTTATCAAACGATAACGAAAACTTCTCACCTGTTACCGTGCAACGTGTTTGTGTCTCCACGACTGATAGCGGTTTAAATTCCTCCGACATTGTTACTTCTTGCTTTACCAAATGATGCAGACGTATTTGATGACACAATACCGCTTCATCGGTATAAGGGTCCATAACGTATAGATTTAGATGATACATCGCATCAAATTCATAAAACTTGGTACATCGATACTTATTTCTTGAGTCTCCCCCACATCTAAAACCAGGCTGAAACTTGACTTTGATCCTTCAATGCTGTGCCCATCCTTGAGCACACACGACCGAAACACCGCATGTTCCGTGTTTAGATACTTAAAATTATTGCGTACACTTATTGTTTTAGTTTGAGGATTAAATTGCGTAAACGTCAAAACGTGATAGCGTGGCGAAAAATGCCCCGATATCTTACCCTGACACCATTCATGAAGTTCATCCAATTGTTTTTTTATTGAACACTTCGTTGGTTTCGAATAATCATGTTTATACGACCCATCACAATCTGTATACCTTGGTTTTGTAGCAATGCATAACTGCCTATCTACACCTACGTCATTACCAAAACATCCACTTAGAAAATGACCGCTAACCTTCGGAATACTTATTGTTTTTTTCTTAGAGCTACACGGAAGTTCATCTTCCTGACTCTTCAACTCAATCTGATCGCATTTCATGATTTCGCCTCCTTAAAACTCCTTGCATTTGAATGCGCTTTCTAAAAAGATACCACCCCAAAGTGTTGATGTCAAATATTATTCAATCCATAAGTAATTCGAGGCATATTCCTTTTTATATATACCCCCTGTGGTATAATGGTTGTGTAATAATAAGAGGTGAACAAAGATGTTTAATGAAGCATTGCAGAAATTAAAGTCACCGAGGTCTTTGATGAAACTTGCGTTGTTTACGATTTTCTTTCTAGGAATCTATACGCTCATCGATTCTTTCAACCTCAGTTACCGTGAGATGATTCTTGGATATGGTATTTATCTCGTTATTATCAATGTGTTTATGAATCTACTCATGGCCCTACTCAGTGGCCTGTTGATGGTATTAAACACAGTAATGGTAGATCTCAAAGGTATCGAAAGTAAAGGAGCAAATCTCAGCTTTGTATCCATTCTTTTCGGAATTCTTACCTACGGGTGTACCCCTTGTGGTATTGCATTTTTTGCGAATATCGGAATTGCATTCTCTGTGATTGTACTTCCTTTAGCCGGACTTCCGTACAAATTACTTTCTCTCGTATTAATCCTTCTCGGACTGATCTGGACTCGTTATGAAATCAATAATACAACATGTAAAATAAAAGCACCTACTGCATAGGTGCTTTTGTTTTTGTATTTAAATGTGTTTTAACGAGACTTTACAATAAGGTTGATTGCATCTTGAACCCGTTCATGATCACGACCCGATTCATCGACACAATCAAGGAGGTTATCTACGGCTATGAGTTTAATGATACGATCAACACTTGATCGAACAGCAGTCAATTGGACTAGCACATCCTGACAACTCTCTCCTTCTTCAAGCATACGTGTAACGCCACGTATTTGACCTTCCGCACGTTTTAAACGGTTTAATAATTGTTTTTCACATGTCATTGTTACATCGCTCCCTTATAAATCGACATACCACCCATTACATTCACAACATGATATCCTTTGTCCGCAAGAAAACGTGATGCCTCTTGAGAACGATGTCCCGTAAGACAAATAATATGGTACGTAATCTCTTTCGAAAGATTGGTATAGTGACGGTTTAATTCACCCAGTGGAATATTGATTGCGCCATCAATATGACCGCTTTCATATTCCCATTCATCCCGGACATCAATTATATTTAAAGGCACTTTGCGACCAAGTTGTGATTCTAATTCGGGGGTCATAATAGTTTTATACATAGTTATACCCTTCCTAAAAAATATAATGTGGCACTTGCCACATTATATAATATCTTTATAAATTATAATTTACTGTCTAAGTATTTTTCAAGTGCTTGTTTTGGTTGGAATCCACTGATTTTTTCAATAGGTTCGCCATCTTTAAACAAGATCATTGTCGGAATACTCATAACATTAAATTCCGTTGCTGTTTGACGGTTTTCATCAATGTCTAATTTCGCTACTTTGATTTTGCCTTCATATTTATCTGCAAGCTCATCAATAACAGGTGCGAGCATCTTACATGGTCCACACCATTCCGCAAAGAAATCTACAAATACAAGTCCCTCTGAAGTTTGTTCTTTAAAATCTTTATCTGTTATATGTAATGCCATAATTGTTACACTCCTTTTGGTTATTTACCTTATGACACTATTATACCCCCTACGGTATAATAGTAAAGACATTTGCTTAAAAAAAGACAATCTTTTAAAAGATTGTCCTTTCCTAAATTCAAATCTCAACCGCACCACCCAAGGTGCGGTTGTTTTTGTATAATAAAAGGAGCCCACCCGACTATGAACTGAACCCCAAATTTTGGACAAGCTAATTATCTTTTAAATTTAAGGATTGATTCCTGTATTGAACAGGGGTCAGTCCTTTTAGTTTGCTCTTAATTCTCTTGTTATTATAAGAGTCGATATATTCATCAATTGCATCAACTAATTCTTCTACCTTTTTATACTTATGTTCTTGGTCATAATACATTTCTGATTTTAGTAGCCCAAAAAAGCCCTCCATGAGTCCGTTATCAATACTATTTCCCTTTCTTGACATACTTCTAATCATCGAATGTGCTTCTAATTCTTTCACATAAAATTGATGTTGGTATTGCCATCCTCTATCCGAATGAATAATTGTTCCTTGCGTATCGTTACAAGAAAATGCCTTGTGAAGCACGTCTCTAGTTTGATCAAATTAGGACTTGTAGATATGTTGTAAGATACAATGTATCTACCATATGCATCAAGTATTGGTGAAAGATAGATTTTCTTCCTTGCACATTAAACTCAGTGATATCCGTAAACCATTTTGATTGGGTTTATCAGCTTCAAAATCTCTTTGAACTCGATTCTCAACAATGGTTCCCACTGTCCCTTTATATGAAGAATACTTACGTTTCTTTCTTATGATTGAATGTAATCCCATTTATTCATAAGTCTCAAGACTTTCTTGTGATTTACACGAATTCCTCGATTATTTAGTTCTAAAGTAATTCTACGATAACCATATCGTCCTTTGTGATCATAATAGATTTCTATAATCTCTTGCATGAGTTCGTCGTTTTGGTATCAAAATCAATTTTGAAACGTAGAAGTAGTAAGTAGATCGAGCGAGTCGGATATTTTAAAAGAATCTCTAAGGGATATTTTGTCGTAGTAAGGAAACTACTCTGGTTTTCTTCTTTCGCGCTCCACCCTTTGTTTCACTACGGCATTCAATTTTTAAATATTCATTCTCCGCTTCCAAATACTTGTTTTTCTTCAATGCCTTTAGTTCATCATTAACTGTTAACAGTTTAGTTGGTTTTGTCATAGATGGTTTACCTCGTTTCCGTTCTATGACATTATAGCCGTTTTCTTTATAATTTTAATCAATTGTAAATCAATCCATCAGAACTTAATCCAAGTTCGATGGCGATAGCTATTGTACTTTCTCCATCCATTAATATCCGATTTATTACTTCTGACTTAAATTCATGAGAATAAAAGTGATTTTTGTTTCGTCTTAGAACATTGGGTCCATGTTGATCGATAAGTCTTACCAAATATTTAATACTTGATTTATTAATACCATACTCATTTACTAATGAACATACTGATTGTCCTAACTTTCGTTTTTCATATATTTCAATTTTTTGTTTTCGTGTTAGCTTAGCCATAAAAAACCGCACCTCCTCATCTTTGTCCAAGATTCGGGGTGCGGTTCACTAAAAGGAGCTCCCATATGAAGTATAAACAATTAGATAAAAAAATGAAAGACCAAATTGATATTCTATTAAGCATCGGCTACTCTATGCGCAAGGCAGCACGTAAACTCAATATATCTCATTCTACGATTTCTAGATATAAAATAATGTCTATAAGAAACGAACGATTGATATTCGAGAAAAATATTCCCACTTAATCGAATATCTGCATTCTCACTATGATCCTAAAGTTCATTGGGTAGAAGTATGCTTGAGTAACTATAAACGATATCATCCATATAAACCGTGTGTTTCATCGCAGCAAGTCTATAACTGGATTAATCAAGGTAAACTTGATATAAACCAAATAGAATGTGCTATAAACGTCGAAAACGTAAAGAGAATTAGTGGAATGATGAATCACTTGAGATGGAACTTGGAAAAAACGGTACTTCAATTAGCCTTAGACCTAAATACATTGAGGAACGTAACGAGATTGGCCATCTCGAAATCGACTCTATAATCGGTAAGAAACATGAATCTGCAGCGATTATATCCATTGTAGACCGCTGCTCAAGAATGACCTGGCTTATTAAAGCAGAATATCGATATGACTATTACACATCAAACTTAATTCGAAAATTTATTGAAGAGAATAATATAACCACGAAATCGATAACAGTAGATAATGGACTTGAATTTAAAACATTAGGAATTACAGCCAAGCGGTTGGGTGTGAAACTATATAAGTGTGATCCATACTGTTCTTTTCAACGTGGAACCAATGAACGAGCGAATGCAATCGTTAGAAGGTTTATACCAAAAGGAAAATCAATGTATGATATAGCGCAACAATATCTTGATGATATTTGCTTCAAAATTAACTCAATGCCGCGAAAAATATTTGACTTCAAAACGGCCTATGAGATAGACTTTAATAAAAGTGAAAGTGGTGCGGTTGAGATTTGATAAAAGAAAAAAACAGCGTGTTGCACTCGCTGTTTTTTTATGGGTTTATGGGTAATTCTACTTTCGTTATAAATACACCTTCATTTTGTGATGTGGAAAAATGGCCTTTATGCGTATCTACAATTTTTCGACATGAGAGCAATCCAAAACCTGAAGCATTTTCTGTCACCTGGTCTATCCGCGTGATATTGGAAATCTCGAGGGTACACCATAAATTTTCAAGCGTAATTTGAATTTGAATCTCTGACATGGGTTCTGCATACTTTAAGAGATTCGAAATAATATTTTCAAACAAGCGATCCATATAGTATAGATTCAAATTTACATAATAGTCATCATCTGTTATCGTTTGACGAACTTCAACTTCAAATTCATTTAACTTTAAATCAGATTTTAGACGGTCTACAGCACCCTCAATAAAATCTTGAACATAAACTCGTTCGAGGGGTAATTCGCTGTCTTCATTTAACGAGAGCGTTGAAAAAAGTGAAAACAGTTCATCCGAAATGGTTTTCATTTGAAGTGCCTTCTGCTCACATCGATTCGCAAGTTCTTCGATATCTTCAGATTGAGACTCCAATTTAATAAGGGTAATATAACCGATCAATGAAGTAAGTGGCGTTCTTAAATCATGAGCAAGACTTGTCACAAGTTCTTTAAGTGCATTTTCAGAAATAACCAGTTCTTGGTTCTTTTGAGATAACTCAGTAATCAGTGCATTAATTTCAAAACTTAAACGTCCGAGCTCATCGTTTCCTTTGTCACTAATGTAACTGTTGGGGGTTCCTGCCCCAATAATTTCAATTTCATTGGTAAGCTGCTTAACCCTTTTGGTGATATTTCGGATACCATAATAAAAAACAAGTAAAAATGTAATGGATGAAAGCGTGAGTCCAAGATAGGTAGCGTAGTTTTCCACTTCCGCCCGCACTGAATACAACATATCAATATAGAAGTATTTACCACCAATATAAAGCATTGTCGATTCAAGTGACGTATTTCCGGCAATCTCGAGTTCTTTACTTATAAAGAGATCGTCGTTTGTATAGACGATGTTATTATTGTCAACATCTACGATATAGATAATCATACACTTATGATTTTCCAACCATGGACTTAGATCTTCAATGTTCATTTCGGTAATGTCGTTATCAATAATGTAATGCTGGAGATCTTGCTTGTCACGAAGCATTCGCGAGTGAATCCGCTCTTCACCCTTTACATATGTTGCAATCGGGTCAATCGAAACCGATATCGTAACAACAAATACGAATAACGATACAAAAATTGATCCCACCGTTATAAGAAATATTTTTAAGCCAAGTGTGAGTGACTGCTTCTGATGTTTAATCAATTTTATATCCTCGACCCCATATGTTTTTGATAATATTTGGGTTTTCAGGACAATGTTCAATTTTCTTTCTTAAATTACGAATATGAACCATGACTGTATTTGCAGAGGCGTAGAGATACTCATCTTGCCAAACATTTTCATAAATACTTTGAATTGAGAATATCTTCCCACGATTAGTCGCCAATAATTTTAAAATACGAAATTCTCGTTCTGTTAAATCGAGGGGTAACCCATCTTTTAAAGTGATTCCTTTTTCAAGATCGATGGTGATGGAGTCAATGGTGTTTATTATGTTTTGTGCTGCCCGATGCTCCGTAGCACGATCGTATTGAATGTATCGTCTTAGTAATGATTTTACACGGAGGCTGAGCTCAGAAAAAGAAAATGGTTTGCTTAGGTAGTCATCCCCACCAACAGAAAAACCTACAAATTTATCTTGCTCTGTAGCTTTTGCAGAAACAAATAAGATTGGAACATTATACTTTCTTCTTATGGCCTCGCTTACCTCAAATCCCGTAACCTCAGGCATCATAACATCTAAAATCACGAGTTTGATGCTTTCATCGAGATAACGCATTGCGTCATTTCCATCAGAGGCAACAACAACCTCATAACCATCAATTTCTAAATAGCGTTTCATCAAATCTCTAATCTCTTTGTCGTCGTCAACAATTAGTATCTTTTTCATAAGCACCTCCTTTCTTCTATTATATGTTTCTTTTACAATACATTGTGAGCTATTTAAGAAATTTTAAGATTTAACACCTTTAATTTCTTGTTAAATTAGGGGTTAATTTGCTGAATAAATGCATCAAAATCTTTTTGCCATAAAGCACGTTCCGCTTCGTCGGTGTCACTTTTAATGTTGTAGTTTTGAGCGATGTATTCAATTAGACGCTTCGTTACTTTTTCAGCACCTTTTAAATTCAAGTGGTCCCCTTTGTCATATGTGTCTTCCTGCCAATTCATGCCAATAGAATCTGCTTCCAAATTTAAATCTAGAAATGGAATGTTATTTTCGTTAGCGTAGGCACTCACACCATTATGTTTTTCGTAGGTCCAATTTCTTGGAGACGGTACGCTCACTAAAATTAATTGAATGTTTTCTTCTTTGCACAGTGCTACGATTTGATCGAGATAGTGTCGATTCAAGGAAGGAATTTCTTTTGATTCTAACGTCTGGTGCATATACGGTCCACGCTCATACGCATTTTCTTTACGATTAATTCGCCAGCCTTTTAGAGGCTTCCGCTTGATTTCTACGCTTTTTGCTTTTTGTAGCGAAAGTATTTGTTTCCAATTATCGTGATGGTTTAAGATGGGGAACACATTCGCCAAAGTATTGGTCATGGATTTATCCACTAGATTCGCGATGCCACCAATACTGGTATAAATCTGATTCGTCTCTAACACTATCACTTTCGGATTTTGTTTTTGAATGATATGGCTTATGGTCTTATGTCCATCCGCTAAATTTTGAGAAGCAACCGCAATGTTGTAAGACTTTATCCCTAATTTCTCCCAAAATCGCATGGGCATAAAAGAGGTGAAGGATTCACTGTCTCCACTAAATAACATATCCAAACGATTCGTATCTTCGGCAAAAATACCATTAAATGCAGTACTATTCCCTTTCGCAAATTGATCGATTTCATATGGCGCAAAAAGAGGTGTTATTGTAAATAATATAGCAATAAAACCGAGGGTAAACACAATTGATCTAATTATTTTCATAATACCTCCTAAAAATTTGCATAGATAAGCTCTACGATTGCATAGCCGTAACCATAGGCTCCAAAAATAACTAAGAATAACATCGCAGCATAGTAAAACGGAGTGCGCACATACCACTTCCACTGCGAAATACGATTTCTAATGTGAACACCCTTTTCTTTAAGAAAGCCCACAACAACCATGATCACAAAACCCACAATAACAACACCAAAGTCATGAATATCCATCCCCTTATTCAGCAGTGAGCCATCGGTGATTTGTGTCATATTAAAATCACCAAGCATCCGCGTAAACATGAAAATTGCTTTTGAGATACCGTGTGACCGAAACAACATCATTCCAACATTCACAATCGCCATGGTTCTGATCCATCTCATTGCATTTAAACCTTTGCTTTCGCGATTGATTTTTGTTTTCTTAAAAAAGAGCGAAAACAGCGGTTCTAAAAGCATTCCGACTGCAATAATGACAAAATAGTACATTCCATATGCGAGATATTGCCATTGGGCTCCGTGCCATAAACCATTGCAAATCCAAACGACCAATAACGCTCCTAAGGTTGGGACTAATCGACTGTAGCGTTTTCCTATTTTTGTTTTTAACCATTTTGTGAGTTTACGATTAAATTTCGATAAAGAAATGGGATAAAAAATATAATCTTTAAAAAAACCTCCCAAAGTCATATGCCAACGTCGCCAAAATTCTGAAGCACTTTTGGAGAAAAGGGTTGATTAAAATTCTCCGGGAGCTTTATCCCAAAAATTTCAGCGGTACCCAACACGATATCCATCGTTCCAGAGAATTCGGAATAAAGTTGAAGCGTGTACGCAAGGATGGCAATTAGAATCACAACACCACCATTTGTATCAACATTTTTGAATACAGATCCTACAAAGGGGTCTAATCGGTCAGCAATCACAATTTTCTTAATAAGACCCCAAAGCATTCTTTGTAGACCAAAAGTTAATGATGCATACGTAATTGATTCCCCGGTATTCAATTGTGGAATCACTTGATTGTATCGCGCTATAGGACCTTCAATGATTGTCGGGAAAAAGGATAAGAACAATATGATTTTTAGTGGATTTCGTTCTGCTTGAATGTTTCCCATTTTCACATCTACAAGGTAACTCATTGCTTGTAAAGAGAAGAATGAAATTCCAATGGGTTGTATGAATTTTCGATATGGAAGAGTCACTTCAAAACCTTTTAGAACTGAATTAAGGTTTTCACCGATAAAATTGTAATATTTAAAAACGGTTAATATCGTAAGTGGTATTAAAATCCCAAGAAATAAGAGTAACTTTTTATGTTTGGATTGGGCTAGACCCAATCCAATAGCATATGTTGATAAACTTATGATGAGTAGGTAAGTGATTAGTGTTGAACTCATCAAGAGATAAAAAGTAATGCTTCCAAGAAGCATTACAAGATAGCGATATTTTTGACTGCATATTTGATATGCAATCATCACAATCGGTAAAAGCAAGAAAAGGTAAATATAATTGTGATATGCCATTAATTTTCACCGCTAAGACGACTTACCATTTCCCACATATTCTTGAGTGTATTAAAATTATTTGGTTTAATCTCATCAAATGGAATTTCAATATCAAAGGAATCTTCCAATTCAGCAACCAATGTAAGAATTGAAAACGAATCAAGAATTCGTTTATCAACCAATTCACACTCATTTTCATAATCAATATTTGGTTTTATATCTTCTAATATTTCTAATAATTTATTCATTCTGATTTCTCCTTCGCTGAATTTAGCGTATCAATGTGTACGATGTCTCTAAGTGTTACGAGTCCTTGGTCTTTACTAAATACATTTACTTGTGGCAGATCTCTACTGAGAAAAGACTTATCCTTCTGTGATGCTATACGCACCAACATTTTTAAATGCAATCACGTCATTGTAAGCAAGAGCAGTCTCAAAGTCTTTACCAAGACATCCGCCACAGTACATAGAGAGCCGCATAAATTCCAAGTTGCTTGCGTTTCCATAGATTCTCCTAAAGCGATACGCTCAATATTGGGACACTTCATCCCTAGAAACTGACCGTAGTAACTAACGTGGTGAATACCGCCATCAAGTATTGCGTAATGCTTATGATCGTTAAGCTTTAAATCCACAACTTTGGTTAAATAAGTACCACACGATGCAACAATAATGCGTCCCATTTCCAAAACAACAGTTCCATCAAAATCCAAATTTTGAAGCATTGAACCAAACTCTGAAACGGAGACCGTTGGTTTATCGGATTCAAAATATTGAACACCCAATCCCGGACCAAATTCTAAACACGGTAATGCAATCTTGTAGCGATCGCGTAAATCTTCAATGTATTTTTTCTGAGTTTCGAGTTCCTTTTGAACCTTATCAAGCTTGTGCTTTTGGGTTCCTGAATACAATTGTATTCCATACCACTTCAAATATGGATATTCATCCTTTCGATCTAGTATTTCATCAATCGTTGAGGCATCCATACCGAATTGGTTTCCGCTTGTAAGCCTTAAAATAACCGATATGGTTTTTTGATACGCCTTCGATAAATCATTCAGTATTTCAAGATGTTTCATGGATTCAATTGTATAAATGGGTTGTTCGTCCATTTCAATAATTTTCCTGATGTCTTCATCGTTTTTGTAAACACCCGAAAGAATTATTTTTTGGTTTGAAATGTGGTTTCTTTGACAAATACGGAATTCTCCGGGTGAACACACTTCGAAAGAATCCACATAAGGATCTAAGATACCAACTAGAAATGGGTTTGCTTTCATGGCGTAACACAACTTTGCATTGTGAGGTAATAATGACTTTATTGTATTTACATGATTTTCTAGATGATCAATATCAAAAACATAACTTGGTGTTTTAAGTTCCTTATAAGAAGTACATAGTTTGTTTAGATTCATACGTGGATCCCCACTTCCGATTTTAAGAGTTGTCGATCAATCTTACCGTTTTTCGTCAAGGGCATCTGGTGCACCTGAATAAAGGTATTGGGAATCATGTAATGGGGAAGCTTTGTTTCCAGATACGATATTAACGCCTTAACATCCAAATTCCCCTGGTAGATTCCATAAATCTTATATTTTTTTTCATGGTATACGCAACAGGCTCTCGAAACGGATGGATGTTCTTCAATTTTCCGTTCAATTTCTTCAAGTTCGATACGATGACCCATGTGTTTGATTTGAAAATCTTTTCGACCTCTAATACATAATTCACCGTTTTGATTATAGAATCCTAAATCACCCGTACGATAGATGATGTCTCGATAATAGGGATTCAACGGATTTTGAATAAATACCCGGTCCGTTTGTTCTTTATTATTAAAATATCCCAGTGCTAAACTCAATCCTCCGACGCAAATTTCACCCAGGACATTTGAGGAGACCACTTTAGAATTAGAATCATCTAATAAAAATACTTCGTCATCATAAAATGGAATTCCTATTGGAAGGTCTTCATCGTATTTACATTCCGATTCCAAAACATAATATGTACAATTGCATGTAATTTCAGTTGGGCCATATAAGTTTACAAATGTCGTATTCGGACACGCTTCATGCCACGTTTCCAAATGCTTGATTGGCATGCGCTCCCCACTGAACATTATTTGTCGTAACTGATTTGGTTGTCGATACGATAATCCTTTTAGCTGACTTACTAAACATAACGCAGAGACCGCCCATGTCAGTACCGTTGAATTTGATTCACAGATATAGTCTAATAACATAACTGGATTTGTAAAATACAATTTCGGTATTAAAACCAAGGTAGCACCTGTCCTGAGAGCACTATAAATATCTTTTACCGAAACATCAAAATCAAAAGGTGCTTGATTCGCAATTACATCGTCTTTTGAAAATTGAAACGTCTTGGTAAAATCATTGATAAATCGAATGACCGATGAATGGGATACAACGACACCTTTTGGATTCCCTGTCGAGCCTGATGTAAAGAGAATATAGAGCGGATGCGTTGATATATGCGATCCCATACGTTGTTTAATCTGATCTTCTTGACTGATTCCGTTCAATATGGATTTTGACTCAATATAATTAATCTGAGCATTCAATTGTTCAATTCGAGATTTTTGCGCTTCATCAGACACGATGAAATGTGTCTCTAATGTCTTTAGAATCGAAATAACACGATTATCGGGTTGTGAAGGATCCACAATGACGTAAGGACAACACGCGTAGGCTGCCCCAAACATTAACGCAAGCGTTTCAATTCCCTTTTCTCTGAAAATAACGATTGGTTGATTTTTTTCGAAATGATTAATAAAAAATGTTCCTGCTATACGCGCTTTATCTTTTAAATCACGATACGTAATCGACTGATTCGGTTCGACTACTGCGGTTTTATTGGGATAATGCGCTGCACTTAATTCAAGATACTTTAAGATATGATTCATCGTTAAACTCCTTTAATTTCGTGCCAATTATACCATTCGTATTCTTAACACAATCTTAAGAACGGCTTATAGATTCTTAAGTCTACGAATCAAAGATCAAAACAATGATATGCTTGCATTATTAAGGAGAAATTTATGGAAAATCATGTCATTATTTATCAATCAAAAAATCCTACAAGCCATACACTTGATACTTGCATTCATGACTTTACAGATCGCAATCAACTGGATGATACATGGTATCTTTATAAAACTGAAAATGGTAAACCAGTCATCTTAAACAATGATTTTTATTATAGTAAGACGATAACCGATGCGTTCTCTACGTATGCGTTCAGTCTTAATCCATTAAGTATTGATATCCAAAAGTACAAGGAAGATGTGAACTTTCAAAAAATCGCGAATCGCTTCTATCATCCCAACGAAATCGAATTTGTGAGACAGCACGGTATCCAAAGTTTCTATAAATTATGGTGTCTCAAGGAATGTTATATTAAATTTTTCGACTTAAAAATTGAAAAAGATTTCCCAAACTTCTCTGTCTTAGAGATCTTAGAAAACCAAATGAAAAATTTAACCTATACATCGTTACCATTAAGTGCAAGCTATTACGGTTCATTACTTACTGAAAAAAAGACCACATTCGAATTCATAGACCTTGATTGATGAAGATTACATAACAATTCACAAAACCAATAAGACAAAATTCACACGTTGAATTAACAAAATCCTTATAAACCGGTTCACTTACCTAAATATATGTTAAGATACATATATAAATGAGGAAAGGAATTAATATGAAAAAATTAAAATTAGCTTTAATTGGGCCAGGATTTCTTAATGACATCGTTGCTCAAGCGTGGGTAGATGGCTACCTACCTGAATACGAACTTGTAGGTGTTCTAGGTCGCAATCCACTTCGTACAGCAGCATTCGCAAACCATTATGGTTGTAAAGCATGTGCAACAATCGAAGAGTTAATGGCACTCGAACCTGATTATACATCTGAAGCCGCTTCGGTTAAATCAGTCGTTGACTATACTGAAACAGTTCTTCGTTCCGGTTCAAATCTTGTTGTACTTTCAATCGGAGCTTTTGCTGATGCATCATTCTATAACCATATACAAGATGTAGCGCGCGAAACTGGTAAAAAGGTTCATATTGCAAGTGGCGCAGTCGGAGAATTTGATATCCTACGAACGGCTACATTAATGAGCCCTGTCAATGTAAAAATGACGGGTATGAAATCCCCTCGTGCCCTAGTTCATACATCTCTAAATCGAGAAGGACTCATCGATATTCAAGAACCTGTAGAAGTCTTCGCAGGAACCACAAAAGAAGCTATTGCTGCATTACCAACACACGTAAACGTTTCTGTAGCAATAGCCCTTGCAAGTGCTGGTCCCGAAAATACAACGTTAAACATTAATGCCGTACCGGGTTATGTGGGTGACGAACATCGCATAATGCTTGAAGGCGAAGAAATAAAAACAGACTTGAAAATCTATAGCCGCACCAGTCGTGTAGCAGGTTGGAGTATTGTTGCAGTCCTACAGAATATTGTAGCTCCAATCGTATTTTAAATAAAAAATCAATGATCGATATCAAAAAAAATAACTCTTAAAGAGTTATTTTTTTGCTTTCAGTATGTCTTTAATTTTTAATTTATTTCCATAATTTAACGAACCAAAACGATAGATGTAGACCGAAATCTTCGCAATCACTAAGGTTGATAAAATCATAATTGCCATTGAAACCACAATTTCAATCCAATTTACCGATGTAAGCATAAAACGAATTGGCATTGTAAATAACGAGACAAACGGTACATAGGAACTAATAATCGTTAGTTGGCTATCCGGCGCACTTAAACTACTTGAGGCAATAAAGAATGCGATAACAAATAAAACAGTAATTGGTGTAGTCGCAGAACTTACATCTTCTACTTTAGAAATCAACGAACCCAATGCCGCAAAAATATAAAGGTATAAAATATAACCTGCAATTGAGAATACTAAATACACAATTGCTGTATAGAACGTAAGCGATCCTTGTACCATCATTAAAATATCTGGATCATAATTCACCTTATTTACCATAAAACCTATAAATACGGACAATAAGATTGTACCAACTTGCAACAATCCAACAGCTCCCATTGCAAATACTTTTCCAAGAATAAGAACTTTAGGATCCGTGCTGGTAATAAGCAATTCCATGGTTCGACTGTCTTTCTCACGTGCAACGGACGTTGCTACGGATTGACCAAAGAAAAGAATCAACATATACATTGCAAACATAATAACGTAAGCTATAAAGAATCCTTGTGAGGAATCCTTCCCGATTGTTTCGACCTCTGATGTAATTGAAACATTCATCGCATTACGCGCTTCGTTTACATCAATATTATTTGCCTTAAAATTTTCATCAATGGCCATTGTTTTTAATGTATCTTCAATTATACCATCTTCAAAACCAAACATATCCTTGTCAATTGTCAGTGCTTTATAGGCTGTACTGCTGTGTAAAATAAATCCTTTTTTTATTTCTTTATTAAGCAATGATGTTTTCATTGTCGTCTCGGAATCAAATTGTTTAAGATGGTCGAGACCAAGCATTGAAGCAAACATTGCTTTATCAATCGATTCATCCTCGAAGATAAATCCCCACTCATTTCGGATTTCAGTTACCACTTCACCTGTTTGAGGTTCACTTGATGGATCTTCCTTAAAGAATGTTTGGATTGTCGGAATTGATGTGATGAACAAAACCGCCATGAATAAAATTAACGTTGTTACTTTTACACTGCGTTTTCGTAACATTTCTAAAAATTCAAATTTAAATACAGTACTCAGTTTATTCATGATGATCTCCTACCTTTGCTACAAAAATATCTTGAAGACTTGGTTCATAATCTGACAAGAGTTTTAAATCAATATCGGATTCAATCACGGATGCCATCCATGCCTTCTTTGACAATTCTTTTGATAAAGAAACAATCACCGATTTCTCATCCGCCTCAACATGCACTTGATCACTGCTCAACAATGCCATGAGTTGATTCGAATCATAATTATGGGCTTGAATACGAATTTTATCCTTTCCAAGCTCTTTTTTAATTGTATTAAGGGATCCATTTAAAACAATTGATCCTTGATTAATAATGGCAATGTCATCACAAAATGTTTCGACATAACTCATTTGGTGACTTGAAAAAATAATAATCTTATCATCCGCAATATAATTCGTTAAGGCATCTTGAAATACTTGAGAATTCACAGGGTCTAAACCACTAAATGGTTCATCAAGGATTAAGATGTCTGGATTATTTAAAAAAGCTTGCGTAATTTGTACTTTTTGTTGGTTCCCTTTCGACAAGGTTTCCAATTTACGGTCGAGATATTCTTCTATCTTAAATTGTTTAGCCCAATAGTTTACAGAATCCATCGCTTCTTCGCGGGTAGCACCGCGAAGCATTGCAAAATAGACAAGTTGATCAATAACACGTGTTTTAGAATACATACCACGTTCTTCGGGAAGGTAACCAATGCGATAATCTTCGCGACTAAATGGTTTCCCATCTATGGTAATATTCCCCGAATTGGGTTTAAAAACATCCATTAAGATTCGAATTGACGTTGTTTTTCCCGCTCCATTACGACCAAGATAGCCAAAGATTTGTCCACTGTTCACTTCAAATGAAATATCTTTGAGCACATGATGTTCGTCAAAATACTTGTTAATCTGATTAAATTCTAATTTCATAACATTTCTCCTTCTCACTTTAAAAATATTTTATCATGGGAATTTGTAATAAAGGTGATGCGGTTCTAAATCGACCTATTTCATACCCAAATGACATAAAATGCTCCCACTCTCAAAAAAAGCTTAGCATCTCTCAATGCTAAGCTTTCTAAATATCCGTCCTAACTATGCTTCTTCTTGTTTACGTTTTTTAACAAGTACCAAGCCTAATCCGATTAAAGTAATACTTGCAATCACTGCAACACTACTATCAGATACCCCAGTTTGAGGTAAATCCGTCTGATTGTTTTCGCCAGGTTTTGTTGGATCTACTGGTTTTGTAGGGTCAACAGGTTTTGTTGCTTTAATCCATTGTGCGTAGAGTTTAACATTTCCTACTACATCAATTGAGTCGCCAGGTGCATAACTATCACCTTTTCCATCCGCTTGAGTATTCCAGCCAATAAAGTTATAACCTTCTTTAACTAAATTATTTGAACTCATTACGATAATGTTTTCACCCTTTTCGTAAGGATGTGAATCAATCGGTGCATTTCCGGAAGTGTTTCCATTTCCATCATACTCAACCGTATATGTATCTACAACAACAATTACTTTTTTCCACTGTGCATAAAGTGTAACATCCGCATTAACAGTCACTGAGCCACTTACTGTGTCACCTTTTCCATCAGCTTGGGTGTTCCAACCTATAAATTCATATCCGTCTTTTGAGAGGTCTCCAGCACCAAGAATGGTTGCTGATTCACCTTTTTCATATTCTTTAGTATCAACAGGTGCTGTTCCAGCTGTATTCTCATTACCTTTATAAGTAACTGTGAATTTTTCTGTAACTGGAGGTGTAACATCTTCTTCCCATTGTGCATAAAGATCTACATTTTGTGTCATCGTAATGTTGGCATCTTTCGCATAGTCCGTTCCTGTTCCATCAGCAAGTGTATTCCAGCCAATAAAACTACAACCATCTTTGACTAAAGTCGATTCACCTAGAACAACTGCATTTTCATTTGTATCATAGGTATTTGAATCTGTTGGTTCAACACCCGCTGTATTTCCATTACCATGATAGGTAACCGTGAACGCATCCCCTACACGCCATACAGCGTATAGACGTAGACTGTCATCAGCAACTTTCACAGGTTTACGTGTGTTAAAGTCTGCATCTGGTGTTGTTGCATTGATATCTTTTGACCATCCCATAAACTTGTATCCTACACGTTCTGGATGAATGCTATCTTCTGTCTGTTCTTCTTTAATAGACTCAGCTGAAGTTATATCATAATAGGAAACACCTTTTGAAGACGCATCTTTTTCATAGTAAGTTTCACCTTCGTAGTCATTCATTTCCTCTAAGTCAAAATTCCCGCCATTAGCATCATAGTTAATCCAAAGGATTTCTACAGCACCAATATCACCTAAACGTTTCTTCCCACGTTGATCATATCCATCAGTATTTCCACCGATGAAGCCATCATCTGCTGGTCCTTCAGGTTTAATTGCGATTGTAGGAATGACTTCCCCTTCAATCCCTGCCACTAACTCCGATTGATCACGACTTAAGCCAACATTTTTAAATCCAAAAATTTCTTTTTTAGCTTGAGTTGCTACTTCTGGTGTGCTTTGATCGATATTAATAATATTACCATTTCTCATTACCGAAGATGAACTGTTCGAAATGTCTTTAAATTTAGCCGTTGGGTCAATCACGCCATTTTTGTAAACTTGATTGCCGAAGAATAGTGATCCCTTATAATTAATCGTAGCAGTAGCGAGCATTCCCGCACCACTTAAAGAGATCGCTCCACCTTTAAACTCAGTATCAACATCTGCATTCCCTGCGACATTATCCATAAATGTAGAGCCCGAAATAGTGTTCGACATTTTCGAAGATCCACCATTTTTAAAGTACATGATTGCTCCACCGGGTAGATTCGCTCCATCAGTACCGCCGGCTTTATTGCCATAGAATGTACTGTTGTGGATGTTTGTAGTTAATCCTGCGGGAGTCCCTGAACCTTGGAATAAGATTGCACCACCATCATCTTTTGCTTCATTGTATGCAAAGGTTGTTTAATCAATATCGACGGTTGCGCCATCACGACCATCAAAGATATAAATTGCGCCTCCATCATAGGTTTCAGAATGGCCATCACCACCTGCTTTATTTCCTTTGAAATAACTTTGTTTAATCGTCATATTTCCACGATAGTAGTGTAATGCGATTGCACCACCACCAAATACACCGGTATTAATGGAATCGTTGTGATTATTACTTAAAATTGTATTTGCAATATTAATATCACTGTAGATGTTTACCACCGATGGCTCCTGGTATATCCGCCACTAGTACCCGTATTATTTGAAATTGTACTATTTGTAACGTTGAAGGTACCTCGGCTGTTTTCAGAAAGTTGTACAGCAGATCCACCTGTCACACCCTTATTATTGTTAATAAGAGTTGTATCAATCGTGAACTCAGCTCCTGACTGAATATTTGCAGTAATTGGTGTTGCACCGTTATTGATAAATTTACTGTTACTTAAATTAATAACACCTGTTGGATTTGAAATACGAAGTAGATTTGATGTATGTCCTACCCCATCCATAACAAGATTCTTAATATTAAGTGTTACGTTGTGAGCAACCGTAACTTCAAGGGTTGAATTTGTCCAGATAACATGATTCGCATCAAATGTAATGTTTGCATTTGGAACTGTTATTGAAACATCTTCTGCTACAAAATCAGATGCTAAAGTGATGACGTCACCTTCAAGAGCGCCTGCAAATGCTGCTTCAAGCTCTGTTTTGTTTTTAATTGCGCCAAGATTATATTTGACTGCTTTAACCTTCTTAGCTTCTTCTTTAGTTTCTTCTTCAACTGCATCAGTAGATGGTTCAACAGTTTCCGTTAAAATCGCTTCTTCTTCAACTGTTTCGTCTATTTCTTTATCGTCAACTTCTGTAGATTCTTCTTGTTCTTGATCTATTGCTTCTGTTGTGACAACGGAATCTTCCGAAATAAATTCCGGGTCTTCATTTGCGAATGCAACTTGAGCGGTTCCCACGCCGAGCATTAGACATAACATAATTACCAATGATCTAGCATAAGTACTTTGTTTTTTCATACCCTTACCTCCATGCAATCATTATATTTTCTATCAAATAAAAATTTATTCAAATGTCATTAATCGATAAATCTATGTTATAAAGAAAATATAGTTTATGAATCAAGCAACAATTTCTATGATTTATTTATTAATAATAAATAAAAAAAAGGATGAGGTTTCCTCATCCTTAACACTGCATTATGATTCTTTTTTCTTTAGAATAACAAGCGTAATACCAATAATGATTATTCCTGATCCTACAATTGGAACAAGAAGGTTCTCATTCACACCCGTACTTGGAAGTACCGCATCACTTTGTACATTTCCAACAGCCTCTTGATGGTCATTCTCTATTTCATCGATGTTCAAATTAGGCTTCGTTACTTCTGGTTTTGTTATTTCTGGATCAGTAGGTATTGGTTTTTGTTCTAATTCCCATTGAGCATAGAGTACTTTATCCGAAGTAACTGTCAATTTATCTTTCGCATCAAAATGGTTTCCCGTACCATCTGCTTTATCATTCCACCCCATAAATTTATGGTTTTTAAGAGTCAGATTATTTGTGTTTCCAAGGATTTCATAGACCGTGTTCTCCGTAACCGTTGATCCATTTGGAACTGACCCTTGTGTCGCACCGTTCGCATTGTATGTAATTGAATAATCAACGACTGGAACGATTGCTTTTTTCCATTGTGCATAGAATACTGTATCTTCAGTTACAGTAAATAACGCATTGGGTTGAACCGCTTGACCCGTTCCATCTTGTGCAGTATTCCATCCATCAAATGTATAGCCTGGATTGGCTAGATTTGGAAGCGTATCGAGCACGGTATATACTGTGTTCTCCTCAACGCGTGTTCCATTTGGAACATCACCACTTAAAGCCCCATTTCCATCATATGATACGGAATAGTCCACAATCACAGGATCCTCAGACCAAATAGCAAATAGGTTCTCATGCCAATCCACTAATTGATTATCCAAACCCCATATATAACCACTTCCCGCGTTATCCAGTTCCCATCCTTCAAACGTAAATCCTGGGCGAACTGGTTCTTGGTAACCTTGGTCATATGTTCAAAGTTGATCCAAATAAGTTGTAATCGTGTAAGTGTCTGAACCGTCTTGAAATGTTCCACCCTCTGCGGAAAATGTTGCAACGAAGCTATTTGCCGTGTCAAATGTACTCTTCGCTATAACACCTGCTTGTTTGTTCACCATTAAGATATGTGATTTGACCACGCCAAGATTAACATTATCGACTAATTTAAAATAAACTTTCTCCATAACATCAGCTTCATCTTCGCAAATTACCGTATCAATCAATTCAAGAACACCCGTATTGTATTCAAAATAGAGTTCGTATTCGATTGGATAGGATAAGGCTGATGGATTGGTAACCTCAGGGATAAATCCTACTTGGTATGATGGTGATAAAATACTCGAACTATGATATTCCAAAAGATCGGCTGAATTATAGTCCGCTTTCACACCACCGCTGACCATCACGACATTTACCATCAACATCGCGACTAAGACAAAACTTAAAATGTGCTTTCTTAATTTTTTCATCTTAATTCTCCTTTATTAGATGTATTCTCAATTTAACATCTGTTAAGAAAATTAAGATTAATATGACACAATCCTGTCAGAATTTGTAATAAACGGACATTTTTTGGCTTTTTTTCATAAAATATTATTACAAATGCGTCGCATTCATAGATTACGCTTTACCGAATCGAATCTAATTATGATTTGAAAACGTGTTCATACAAACGCATTTAATGTTTGACCGCATTCTTCGTAATTCTCAATTAATTCATAAACTTAACATTTTAGTTTTAATACTTTCATCTTTTTTTAATGAAATCTTTGGCCTTACCCTTCAATCTTCTTGATTTTAATGACACGCGATTGATCCTTACAACCCTTCCTGCAAGGAGGCATCGTAAGTAAAATTTTTAATAAAGGCTATTATGAAGACCTTGAATCCATACAATGCGCTTGAGAAGAAGCTGTATTTACTAACTATTGCGGAAAAATACGATATCCTTCATCCATGAGACAAAAAAAAACAAACAATGAAATTGTTTGTTTGATTATCATATTGGCTGGGCCACCTGGGATCGAACCAGGGAATGTCACAGTCAAAGTGTGATGCCTTACCGCTTGGCTATGGCCCAATATCTTTCAGTGTTTGCTTGTTTATTATAGCATAACACGTAGGCAATGCAAGGGGTAAAACACATTTTTTTATATAATTCTTAAACTTTGAAATATTACCTTCTAAATGTGATTTTCGTTCACGATTAACAAGCCAAATAACAGCATAATCATCGCACCACATAGTGATATACAATAAGTATCAACATCGGTAAGACAATAAAAAACATATCTGTAGAAACGCTTATCAGCTCCGAACGTTGTTTCTTATGATTACTTTTAGGATGTTTTTTCTCTTTACGACCTAGAATCACATTTCCAAGTCCAACCAAGACTATCCCCAATAAAACTAAAGACGCTAAGAACTCTAACATGGAATAAAATTGAAACGGTAGAACAAAACTTAATCCATAAGTAATTGCGGAAAGAATCAAACCTAATGCTATATAAATCATATTCTTATATTCTTTCATAGTTTCTCCTTATATATAGGAAAAAGGAGACTGAGTCTCCTTGAATAAAACCTACTTAATAATATTTTCTGAATCAATGTCGAAGAAGTGACCTTTACTTAAGTTCATTGAGAGTTCAACTTCTTGACCTGAGCTATACGCTTCATTAACCCCAAGACGAGAAATAAAGTCTTGTCCGTCGATTGAAGCATGAACCATTGTTTCAGCTCCTAATAACTCTGATACAGAAATCAATGCCTTAACAATTGATTCCGGTTGTGAGTCAAGAACCAGTGGTTCATCATGAATATCTTCTGGGCGGATTCCAAAAATAACATCTTTTCCTTCATAACCATTATCTTGAAGGACTTTGTATTTTCCTTCTGGAATTGGTACATTTAGATTTTCACTTGCGATGAAGTGTCCATTTTCAACGCGTCCTTTAAAGAAGTTCATGGCCGGTGATCCGATGAATCCAGCTACGAATACATTATTTGGTGAATTGTAAACTTCTTTTGGCGTTCCGATTTGTTGTACAATTCCCTTTTTCATAATAACAATTCGATCTGCCATTGTCATCGCTTCGGTTTGGTCATGAGTAACATAGATTGTTGTTGTTTTAAGACGTTGGTGTAATTTCGTAATTTCCGCACGCATTGCTACACGTAATTTCGCATCAAGGTTACTTAATGGCTCATCCATTAAGAATACTTCTGCATCACGAACAATCGCACGTCCAAGTGCAACACGTTGGCGTTCACCACCTGATAGCGCTGCTGGTTTACGATCTAAATAAGTATCCAAGCCTAAAATCTCAGCTGCATTTTTAACCGCCTTATCGATTTCATCTTTTGGTGTCTTACGAATCTTAAGACCAAAAGCCATATTGTCATACACTGTCATATGCGGATATAAAGCGTAGTTTGGGAAAACCATCGCAATATCACGATCTTTAGGTTCGACATCATTTACCAGACGATCTCCAATCCATAATTCACCAGAAGTAATATCTTCTAAACCTGCAATCATTCTTAATGTCGTTGATTTACCACATCCAGATGGCCCAACAAACACAATAAATTCTTGATCTTGAATTTCGAGATTAAAATCAACAACGGTATCGTGATCATTTTTGTCATATCGTTTATAAATACTCTTTAAGCTAATATTTGCCATGTAATTATCCCCTTTTACTTTCTTAAATACATTATAATAAAGCGGTTACAAATATGATATAGTATTGTTGAACAAAGAAATTGTGCAAGGAGACCATATGACATTTAACGACCTACAAAAACTCTATCCCAGTGCTCGGGTAAGCCAAATTAATAATGCTTCCGAATCAGAGTTTGTGCTTTATGACGGATATCAATATTTGATGATTAATGTTTCTGTTCTCAACAAAACAGAGAAAGACTTATTATCCTTAATGTTTAAAGAAAAAGATCAAAAATCAATGTGGTATCAGCATCTTATCAACGGTGAGGCCTTGATGCTTGCATCTACCAAGTCTTATCATTTTATCCATTTTCATGTGAAGTATCTCAATCAAGATCATGACTTGTGGTTGAAAACGTTTAAGCACTTCTTTGAAAACCCATTAGATGCTTTCTATATTAATAATCATTCAGGTCTTGTGGTTTTAGATTCACGACTTTATGACTTAGAATCGCTTAAAGGGTTTATCGCTGCCTTGGATGATGATTTCTCTACAAACACATCCTTATATATAGGTTCCGATCGAATGATGAATGATGACTTGATTGCTTTATTTAAAGAAGAAACGTTGTTATTTCATAAGTCAGGCTACCCGGCACGTATTAATAACTTTTCAAATACTTACCTTCAAGCATATGTAACGCCACATATACGTTCCAGCTCAATTGGGTCCTCCATGCGACAACTCATTTTGTCACAAGATGATATGGTTGAAACAATTATTTGCATGTGGGAACACGAAGGTAATGTAACCTCTTCAGCGCAAGCACTATTTATACACAGAAATACGCTTAACTACCGTATTGATAAATTTCATGAATTGACCGGATTATCATTACGTCATTTGGATGATCTGCTTTTAGCATATCTTCTTGTTCTATAAATTGTTCTTTTTGGTTTCTTTTTAAGCCATTTTCTTTTACTCGTGAACATTTGGTGTATAATAAGTAAATGTATATAGGAGGTAAACTTACAAATGGATTTATTTGAAGGTTTAAAAGAAAAGATTTCCGGAAAAGACATTAAAGTTGTTTTTCCAGAAGGTGTTGATGCACGAATTATCGGTGCTGCAGTACGTTTAGCAGCTGATGGACTTTGTCATCCAATCATCTTAGGTAATAAAGAAGTAATTTTATCGTCAGCACAAGATTTAGGTTTCTTGATGGATAAAGTAGAGATTATCGATCCCGAAACTTACCCTGAAGACAAAAAAGAAGCAATGGTTGATGCCCTTGTGGAACGTCGTAAAGGTAAATTAGCTAAAGAAGATGCTTACGAATGGATTAAAAATGTAAACTACTTTGGAACAATGTTAACGTATATGGGAGATGCTGATGCTATGGTGAGTGGTGCAATTCACTCAACAGGTGATACAGTGCGTCCAGCATTACAAATTATTAAGACAAAACCTGGTGTGAGTCGTACAAGTGGTGCATTTATTATTTTCAAACGTCATGAATCATACTTATTCTCAGATTGCGCCATCAACATCAACCCTAGTTCACAAGAATTAGCAGAAATTGCTGTTGAAAGTGCAAAAACAGCTGAACTCTTTGATATCGACCCAATTGTATCACTCTTAAGTTTCTCAACTAAAGGTTCTGCAAAGAGTGAAGAAGTTGATAAAGTTGTGGAAGCAACACGTATCGCTCAAGAGCTTGCGCCTGAATATCAAATTGATGGAGAATTGCAATTTGATGCATCATTTGTGCCTACAGTTGCTCAATTAAAAGCTCCTGAATCAAGTGTAGCAGGTAATGCCCGTGTATTTATCTTCCCAGATCTTCAATCCGGAAATATTGGATATAAGATTGCACAACGTCTTGGTGGATATGAAGCAATTGGACCAATTCTTCAAGGTCTAAACAAACCAGTATCTGACTTATCACGTGGATGTGTTGAAGAAGATGTTTATAAACTTGCAATTATTACTGCAGCTCAAACATTAATTAAATAATATCGGACACTCTTCGGAGTGTTCTTTTATTTTTGTGGACTCAGATTAAGATAAGAAATACACTATAAATATGCATAATAATGCTTTAAAAAGGGCTTATTGTACCTTTTAAAGAACCTTTTCACATTTAATAAAAACTTTATTCAAATATTTGAAATAAATCGACTTTTAGTGTTGACTATATCAAGAAGCGTATGGTATATTATTAAGGCGTTAAGGAATACAAACAAACGCAACAGACCTGGAGGTTTAGCTCAGTTGGGAGAGCATCTGCCTTACAAGCAGAGGGTCAGCGGTTCGAGCCCGTTAACCTCCACCATATTTGCCGACTTAGCTCAATTGGTAGAGCAACTGATTTGTAATCAGTAGGTTGGGGGTTCAAGTCCTCTAGTCGGCACCATTTTGAATAAGAATGGGGAGATAGCGAAGTGGCTAAACGCGGGTGACTGTAAATCATCTCCTTAGGGTTCGGCGGTTCGAATCCGTCTCCCCACCATTCTTTTGTCTCGTTAGCTCAGGTGGTAGAGCAACTGACTTTTAATCAGTGGGTCGTAGGTTCGAGTCCTACACGAGACACCATTCAAAATGCGGGTGTAGTTTAATGGTAAAACTCAGCCTTCAAGCTGGCTACGGAGTTCGATTCTCCTCACCCGCTCAATTATATTTATAACAACCGTATGTACGGTTTTTGCTGTTTTTATTCGTTTTGTATATATTCTGGTCCAATATCCTCATAGTATTGCTCAGATTCCAGAACTGATTGACTTCATATTTTTCCCTCGTTATGATAAAAGTGCTCAAGATATGTGATCGAAAGCAAAAGCAGAATTCATGTTCTGCTTTTTTTACCTTTAACTTACTTCATATCCAAGTTATAATAGTCGAAAGGAGATTTATATGATACGTATATGTTATTCAATGGATTTGGACGACGCAATAGACTATGCATGGTCTCATCAATCAAATCCTTTAACTCAATCATTTCCAAAATATAAGACAAAATCAGAACTCTCAAAAATCATTAAGAAATCGCTTTGCCTTGCTAAATTCAACGATCATCAGGAAATTGTTGAATTTGGTGCATTCGCAATTGCAGAGGACGATTGCATTATGCAAACCGTAGCAGGTATCTATGCTTCGAATGATTACCAAGCAGTGTTAAGGGCATTTATTGATTATTTAAAAGCTGCGTTCCCAAGCTATCAATTACTTTGCGGTTTTCCAATCTCAAATCAAACCGCTTTAGAGGCTTACGATGATTTCGATGCGATTCTAATCGATGATTGTACTGTAATGACCTTAGATGTCGAACGCATTCCAAAATTGAAGCACGCTACTTTGCATATGGAACCTTTACTTGAATCGAACGAACAGCGATTTAAGCACCATCACGACCAGGTAAACCCCGATATTTTTTGGTCTGCAGATAAAATATTTAGAAATAAGAAACCATGGTTTGTTTTTCTAGAAATGAGTAATCAATCCGTGGTAGGTTCCATCACATTAAAAAAATACAACCATATCTATGCAGAGGTATTTTCGTTTTATTCAAGCATGGAGTCCGCATATGAATTCTTGAACCGTTCTGTAAGGTATTGCGCAGATCAAGTAATCGAAGAAATACTCTTCTTCGTAGATACCGAAAACGCTATCGCCCTTGCTGCCGCTACAGCGAATGGTTTTAGAGAACAAGACCATTATTTTAGTTTTAAGATTTCCCTTTAAAATATTTCCTGGGTGATTTTTAAGAACAAAGAAACACACGCATTGGAACTGACCTAGTTCCGTGGGACTAAAGAAAAAAACCTCTTGTATGAGAATTATTGTAAAATAGTTCAATATAGGAGGTTTTTATATGGGAACACGAACTATGCATAGCTATGAGACAAAGATGAAAGTTATAGAAATGAAATTGGCAGGCTACTCAAGCAGGTTTATTCAGACTGAACTTGGAATAAAAAATGTAACACAAGTCAAAACATGGTGGAGATGGTATCGAAATGGTGAACACTATCGATTTTCTCAACCTGTAGGCAAGCAATATACTTTTGGAAAGGGCCTGAAGGAGACACGGTCGAAGAAACACAAAGACTTAGAATTAAATCTTTGGAGCAACAAATTGAACTATTAAAAGTATTTGGAAGAGAAAGGATGTGGTTCCTGAAATAATCATCAAGCTCGTTGAAGAGTATCGCAACACTGTATCTCTTAAAGATATCTTGAATCTTTTGGGGTACCTAAGTCAACGTATTACCGTTGGACTAAAAGAGCAACTAGAGTCTAATAATTATTCTGTCAATGAAGCATTAGTAATTGAACTTTGTAAAGAAAATAAATTTCGTTATGGATATCGAAAATAACTGCATTAATTCGAAAGAAAGAATTATCAATAAGAACACTGTTCAAAGATAATGCAGAAACACCAATGTCAATGCCGTGTTAAGGTCAAACGGTATCGAAAACAAAATCCGAAGATCATTATGCCCAATATCATTAATCGCGACTTTAAATCACTACGTCCTCTAGAGAAATTGGTGACAGATATCACTTACATCCCTTATGGCCATAAGATGATCTATTTATCTACGATCATGGATTTATATAATGGTGAGATTATTGCGTCTACATTGAGTGACAGACAAAACCTAGAATGTGTGGTTGATACATTAAATCAACTTCCGGATATCGTTCAGCCATGTATTCTTCATTCTGATCAAGGGAGTGTCTATACATCAAAAGAGTATCAACTCAAAGTAAAAAATAAAAGCATTACCATGAGTATGTCCCGTAAGGGTACACCCGCTGATAATGCTCCTATCGAATCGTTTCATGCCTCGCTAAAGTGTGAAACATTCGAATTAAACCCAGAACTAAAGGGTTCTACTGAAATTGTATCACAAACTGTGATAAACTATTTAAAATATTACAATGAAAATCGAATACAAGAAAAGCTAGGATATCAATCTCCCGTAAATTATCGGTTAACTTCATCCTAACTTGGTTTTTTCTTTAGTCCCAAGGAACTAGGTCAGTTCCATTTATTGCGCGTGTTTTTTTGTTAATGTTTTTCCGATAGCACGATGCCACTCTGATAATTTAAGTTGTCGTTTCTCATCATCAATTCTTGAGTCCCATGAAGTATTTTTTGCGCGCACATCAATAAATGCCGCTTTATCTTTAAAAAAACCTGTCTGTAAGCCCGCTAAGAAACAAGCACCAAGGGATGTAGACTCCGACGTAAAGGATCGTTGTACATTCACATTTAAAAGGTCAGCTTGAAATTGCATCAAGAAATTATTGTTTGATGCACCGCCGTCAACTTTAAGGGATGTGATGTTAATGTTTGAGTCTTCTTCCATCGCCTTCATAATATCATAGCTTTGAAAAGCAATTGATTCTAACGCCGCTCGAATGATGTGATTTTTGTTTGTACCTCGGGTCAATCCAAATATGGTCCCTGTTGCATCCATATCCCAATAAGGTGCACCCAAACCAGTGAGTGCAGGAACAAAGTAAACACCCCCGCAATCACGGACTTTTTGGGCGAAGTATTCCACATCAGAGGCATCATCAATAATCCCCAATTCGTCACGCAACCATTGAATCACAGCGCCCGCAATAAACACCGACCCTTCTAAGGCATATTCTATCTTCCCATTTAGCCCAATCGCAATGGTTGTAAGCAAGCCATTCTCACTCTCTACAAATCGTTCTTTTGTGTTCATAAGTAAGAAGCAACCCGTTCCATATGTATTTTTCACATCTCCCGAATTGAAACACGTCTGTCCAAATAAAGCCGCTTGTTGGTCCCCTACAACACTGGAAATTGGAATTTGATACCCTTGAATGTTTGTATAGCCATATAAATGACTGCTGTCAAACACGTGGGGCAGCATGGACCTTGGAATATCCAATGCATTTAAGATGGTGTCATCCCACTCTAAATCCCTTATATTATAGAGCATTGTTCTTGAGGCATTTGTATAATCTGTAGCATGAATTTTGCCTCCCGTGAGATTATAAAGCAGCCATGAATCAACAGTTCCAAATAACAATTCTCCTCGATCTGCTTGTTCCCGCGCCCCTTCAACATGATCAAGAATCCATTTCACTTTAGTTCCTGAAAAATAGGCATCAACAATTAGACCCGTATGTTTTTTAATATAATCTGATAATCCGAGATCTTTGAGGTCTTCACAAATTGGAGCGGTACGACGACATTGCCATACTATCGCATTATAGATGGGGCCCCCCGTATTTTTATTCCACACAACCGTTGTTTCACGTTGATTTGTAATTCCAATCGTTTCAATATGCTCGGGTCCAATACCCGCACGCGCTAAAACTTCATTTAAAACACCACTTTGTGTCGCCCAAATTTCCATGGGGTCTTGTTCGACCCACCCTTGTTTGGGATAGATCTGTGTGGTCTCTGTCTGTGCTTTCGCAATAATATTGTATTCTTTATCGAAAATGATGGCACGCGAACTTGTTGTTCCTTGATCTAGTGTAATAATATAGTCCTTCATGATTATCTCCTTACATGATTTTATTATACCATTCTAGTTCTGTTCTTATGTGAGTATTTGTAGGCTAAGGTTATTTTAATCCTCAATATGTGGAGAATAAATCACGTTTTGAATATTTAACCATAATATTTCATTTTTTCACTTTTTTTGCTTTACATTGTTCAGTTTGTTTGTTAATATAGTAAAGCATTAAGGAAGTAATTCGGAGGTTTAGCTCAGTTGGGAGAGCATCTGCCTTACAAGCAGAGGGTCAGCGGTTCGAGCCCGTTAACCTCCACCATTTTTTTTTGCTCAAACTGCCGACTTAGCTCAATTGGTAGAGCAACTGATTTGTAATCAGTAGGTTGGGGGTTCAAGTCCTCTAGTCGGCACCATAATGTCTCGTTAGCTCAGGTGGTAGAGCAACTGACTTTTAATCAGTGGGTCGTAGGTTCGAGTCCTACACGAGACACCATTTAATTTAAAAATATAAGCATCGTTTTTGATGCTTTTTTTGTGCTCACATCTTTCTCCATACAAATAATTTCTACAGAAAGCGATAACATCATGTTTTTTTTACACAATACTTCGGAAAAGTGATAAAATGTATGCAGTTTTATTAAGGAGATTTCTTATGCTGGCGAAACACTTACAACCCTCCTTCATCTTCCAGTTCCAGGAAGTATCGTTGGGCTTTTTCTTTTATTCGGTGCACTTCAATTTAAACTTATTAAAGTCAAGCACGTTGAGGAATCTGGTTCGTGGCTTAAAAATAATATGGCATTTCTCTTTGTACCTGCAACGGTTGGAATTATGCCTTACTTTGATATTATTCAAAAATCATGGATAAATATTACGATCATCTTAATTTGTTCGACCTTGATTACCTATATCGTTACAGTTCTTGTCGCAGAGTTTTTAAATAAGAAGGGAGTGCATTAATGATGAATTCACTCTTTAACAATCCTTTATTTGGTCTTGCACTAACTTTCGGTGTTTATTTAGGTTCTCAAAAACTACAAAAAAAGTTTAAGTCCCCGCTATTAAATCCACTTCTTATTACTTCCCTAGCAATTATTGTAATGCTCACGGTATTTGGTATTGACTACGAAAATTATAACCAAGGTGGAAAATTTTTAACAGCGTTAATTGGGCCCGCAACTGTAGCCCTCGCAATTCCCCTTTATAATAATCTTGATCTCCTCAAAAAATATAAAAAATTAGTCTTGATAAGTACGCTAACCGGTGTCATTGTACACGCAGTGTGTATTCTGATTTTATCTTTAGTTTTAAATCTTGATTCTCAAATGATTGCAACTGTTATTCCAAAATCTGTAACGACCGCAATCGCCGCAGATGTTGCGCTGAGTTTAGGTGGTCTTAAGACGCTTACAATATGCATTGTGATTGTGACTGGAATCCTTGGTGCCGCACTTGCTCCAATTCTTAATAAGGTCTTTCACATCGATAATCCCTTAGCGCAAGGTCTTGCTTTAGGAACTGCCGCACATGCAGTAGGAACTTCTAAAGCAATTGAGATGGGTGAGTTACAAGGAACAATGGCGACTTTATCTCTCATTCTTACAGGACTTGTTCCCGTAGCGTTGAGTCCACTAACATTGAAAATTATAACTGCTATAATATAGTAGAGGTGAATTATGAAACATATTTTATTTGTATGTCTAGGTAATATTTGCCGTTCTCCGATGGCAGAAGGAATTTTTAAAGATTTATATGGAGATAAGTATGTCGTGAAATCAGCAGCAACGAGTTCTTGGGAGCATGGAAATCCGGTCCACCCTGGAACTGCATCGATTTTAGAAGCGATGGGAATTTCCTGTAAGGGTATGACCTCTTCACAAATCACAATTGAAGATTTCTATCACTATGACTGTATCATCGGAATGGACAAAAGCAATATCCAAAATCTTTTAAAAATCGCAACCAAAGGTACTGAACACAAGATTCATTTGTTTTTGGATCAAGTTGATGACTTAAAAGGACATGAGGTTCCAGATCCTTATTATACCGGAGATTTCGAAGAGACTAAGGATCTTGTTTTACGAGGTTCACACGCTTGGGATCAATATCTTAGTAAAAAAGAATAAACTTTTGTTTATTCTTTTTTTATGCTTTTAATTAATTCTCCAACTAAGGCAATTATTGGAAAGATAATCCAACCGGGATGCCATAAGTTCATGGTGAAGCCAAGAATAAGGTAAACCATTGACGCTAACCCCATTAGAATTCCCGTTATGTTTTCAAGTCGCTCTTCCCGTTCTAATGTTTCTTTTAAACTTGAAGACTGCGCCTTACTTTTAGCCCACTCATAACGTGTTGTCAGTGCATCAATATGAGTTTTATTAACACCCGCATTAATAAATAATACGACCGCAACTGCGGTAATACTCATAAACACTAAAGGTGCGTACTCGCTAACCAACAAATATTCTTCCAAATACACAACTGAAAACACTGCGATGATACAGAGGGCAACACCCAAAACAATTGAACGAATAAATGAAGGTTGATTGTCTTTTTGGATTTGATCAATTCGTTGATATTGAACTGAGTCCACAATCCCTTTATTCGTAATATCGTAATAGGTTGCATAGATCATGCCATAGTATACAAAGAGGGTTACACCCACAATCAGAGATAAAAAGAAAATTATTAAATTATTGAAAGACGCTGTTGCGCCTACACCAACCATAATGACCGCAACTCCTAATGAAATCATCATCGCGAATCGCTTAATAAAGTTGAGATATGCTTCAACTCGTGTAGCTTCCAGATAAACATTCACTTCATCATCAGCCATGTTTAAATCTAAGGCCTCTTTCAGTTCATCAATACTGCCAAACTCTCCAATTACCAAACCAATTGCTTCCGACTCTCCTTTTCCTTCTTCAATATACTGATTGAATTTTAATTCCATTGAGTCTGTTAGGTTCATTTTTAGTTTTACAACTTCATCTGTTTGTGGCAGTGATTTAAACATCACTTCGATATAATCTAATATTTGATTCATAAGGTGTCCTCCTGATTTTGTGTAAAAATATCAATAATTTCTTTTACGAGCTTCCACTCGACACACTTCTCTAGATAGTATTGATTTCCTAAATCTGTAATATGATAGTACGTTCGTTGGCGTCCTTTGGTTTCGTCACCACCGCTGTAAGATTTGATATACCCATTTTTCTCGAGACGCGCAAATGTGGAATAGAGCGTTGTTTCTTTTATTATGTACTTTCGATTGGATAGCTCTTGGATTTTTTGACCAATTTCATATCCATAGGAATCATTTGTGCGTAAGATATAAAGAACAATCGTATCATTGTATCCACGCATTACATCACTACTTAACATTAAACCACCTCTACTTCATCTGTCGTAGTAAATATAACACATCTACTACGACAGATGAAGTAGTTTTGTGATTTTTGTCCATTCTCCACAAAAAAACCAACTGCGAATGCAATTGGTCTTGTTTAAAAATCGATGACAACAATTTCAGGTCGAGCAAAGAGACGCATCGGAAGGACATACACCGTTCCTCCAACACCTGAAGTTATATAGATACTCATATGGTCATCATGGACCATTCCGTAGCGATAGCGCTGTCCATACTCACTATGATTCGCAGCTGGAGCATAGAGACCAAAGAATGTTAGTTGTCCACCATGGAGATGACCCGCTAATGCGATGTCAATATCAGCACCCTTACTGAGTTTGGGTGCATAATCAGGGTTATGTGTAACAAGAAGATTCAGACTGTTATCATACTCAGGAAGTTTTATTTTACCGCGTTTATAGTCATCCACACCGATGATATTCATACCATGAAATCGAACTGTTTCGTTCTTAATCACCTGAACGTCAGCGTATTTCAAACCTTCAAGCGATGTTTCAAGATCACGATAATCATGATTACCAAGAACTCCAATTTTAGGTGCTTCAATTTCTTTTAAGTAATCAAAAATTCGTGTGTTTCTACGATGTTTTTGATGAATATAATCCCCACCAAGAATGACTAAGTCTGGTTCAAGCTGATTTGTTTTATCGACTACGTTTTGGGCTGCATGGTCCAGAAAATTACGGGCACGATGATCGAATTGAAAATCAGACAGGAAGATAATTCGCTTTCCACGCAATTGTTCGGGAATTTCTTTTTTAATTTTAAAGTCTTTTACATTAATCTGTTTTGTTTTAAGCCAATAGTACGCAATCATTCCATAAACGATCAATACTATGACTAGGATTAAAATAAATAATATTAGTTTAAATACCATACGTTACTCCATTCATAAACTTATCGAAAGTTCGGAAACAAACTATATCATGTTCACTATTCATTGTCATTAATGATACTTGTTGATTTCAAATCCCTTCGTTGATACAGAATTCTCAATCCGTCATTCAGTAAATCACGATTATAAATAAATTCTTTCATTTGGCTATGGATAAGTTGAGCATACCCGCCCGTAATGATTTTGGTGCATTCCATGCCCAATTCTTTCTCCATCATCATTGCAAGTCCGCTTATTTGAGCTATTAATCCATATGTAATCCCCGATTGAATACAATGCTCTGTATTGGTTCCAATCACATGGACTGGGATGTCCAACGCCACCTCCGGAAGGTGGGGAATATATTGTATTAACGCATCCAGTGATGTTTGTAAACCTGGAATAATTGCACCACCCATAAAGGAACCATCCGCGTCAATCACACTTAATTTTGATGCACTTCCAATATCTGCAATTATCATCGGCGCTTGATATTGTGCATAAGCACCAACAGCCGTCGCAATGAAATCCGCACCTATTTCATGAGGTTTATCTAATTTAACCCTAAAGTTTTTGGTGTTTTCGATTGACACACAATGAATATCACATTGAAACTGTTTTACCAAAACATCCATAATTGCTTGAGTGATACTTGGTACAACACTTGAAAGGACTACAGCATCAACCTTCGTTTCAATCGTTTCAAAAACTGAAGTATAGTATTTAAGTACATCTTTTTTTTCTGTGATTACTCTTTTTTTATAAACGCTTTCGTTATCAACATAACCAATTAGAACAGTATTTGAGTTACCAACATCGATTGTTAAGATCATAGCCTTACCTCTTTTCATAATTACCATACACCATTTCATCATATTATTCTATAATTCATGATACAGAAAATCATGTCTGTATCATGTACGTAAGCCAGAAATCTTCCAATTTCATCGGTAAGTCTATGAAGAACAAAGAAATGTTTTTCATAAGTATGATCCGGTATCGCTCACCTTCTTGTGCAACTTGAATTGAGGTGCCTTTGCACATCTCTAAATCCGATGTGTTGATTTTTATACTGTGAAAATGGTTCATTCTCGAAATCACGTGTTCCTTACACAGCGCCAAGTTATTTTGGTTTCGATTCAAATCAACAATACAAAGAAAAAAACACATCGAAAGCATCAGTATTAAGATTTGTAGGTATCCTTCAAGGGCTTGTTTCATTAATTACGTGTTGTCATTGTTTGCCACTGATTAAGTAGTGTAGTTTTGAGCACGTCTTTAAATTCATTCGAAAAGACGATCATCCCCGTAGCAATGACTGTTACCACAAGGACCAAACCATATTCCTCAAAAAATGCTTTTATACAACTCACCCCCCTTCCATAAGTGAGACAACCACAAGTCCCATTAAAAGTAAAAACAATAAGCCTACACAAATTAGTGGAATTAATCCCAGCGCACTCACATGGGTTATTCTTACTTCTTTTTTTTGATTTCGAGAAAACATTAACCAATGATGCGACTCGACAATCATGGCATTGAGCCGTATGTTTGCATCATTGGTTCCTGAGACGCTGACGCGATGAAGCACCTTCATAACCTTTCTCACCTCTAAACTATCATAGTCTTTTAGGAAATTATGATATGGACCAATCGAAGATGGCTGTACCTCAATACCTCTTACAAGTTCTTTAATCGAGCCGCGCAATGATTTTGGGGCAATGGGATAACTCAACTTAATTGCTTGATAAACCGTATTGTACGCTAAAAGGCACTGCAGTTCTCTTAACCACATTGGAAACTCATAGAGTAACAGCTCAAGTTGTTTTTTATACTGACGATAGACGTTCAAGTAAATCATTCCCTCTAAAAGCAGAAGTATTATGATACCACTCAAAAGAACTTTTCCACCAACTAAAATAAATGGAACAAGTATAAACATGAGGTTCTTATGAAGTTTCATGTACGTTGATGGATTTTCTTGTGTTATCCGTTTAAATCGATGATATCTACGAAGCAACAGCGCATCAAATAAAGGATCTTTGACGGCATGAATAAAGAAAATATAAACGAAACTCACACACATTCTAATCAATACATTCTTCCTCACAAATCCATGATGCCTTCATCCCTTTCATGGTTTCCATCAATACAATTAAAATTACGATAAGAAATCCAGTCACTGTGTATTGGTAAAACAAAGAATGATTAATGGGTACGGTCTCACGTAGCATTCCAATTGAAAGATAAGCAATCCCTACACTCATTACTATAAGAAGCAAAACTTTTAATCGCATTCCCAAAAGTTCTTGATTTAACTTCTCAGTGTATACCTTCCATTGATCGAGATCTTCCTCATAACTAAGAAGTGCGTGATCAAGACCCGCATTTCCATATGTTTCAGCCATCTCCATGATCACCGCAAGGGTCACAACTAAGTAATGTGGAGAGACGCGTTTATAAGCTTGTATCAATGATTCTCCCGAATTTATCGCCTCTAGAATAACTTCGGTATAGCAGTGAAATTCAGGTTCGATGCTTGCAAGGTGTTCTAAGCATGGCAAGGCTTTCTCCCAGTTTCGAAAAAAAGATGCATTCGAACTTAAAAATAGATACAGCGACTCAAAGGCAATTTTCTGATTTTGATAACAGCAAAGAATGTGAAGTTGAAACACACCACAGCATAATGCGAATCCACTTAGGAGTAGAATGAGAGTGGCTTTTAGTTTGAATATCGTCCCTAGATAAATAATCAACAATAATAAAATCGCTCCCATAAGATACAATGTGCACATTTTATCCATGCCGGTATAAAGATGTGGTTTTGTGATGCGTTTTATTGCTTGACTAAAATCACTACGATTTTTGTAGATATAAATTAGTAAGATTCCTATAAGTATCACCATTTGACACCATACAATTCTGCTTTTTCTTTAATCAACTCTGGTATTTTGGCCTGAAGCCGTTTTCCTTTAAAAGAATAGAGACGATAGTGACCTTCTCGTGTAAAAACTACAATTTCACGAATAAATCGTTGAATGCCATTCGCGCATATTTTTAAATCAATATGAATCCCAATATTAATCGCGTCAAATATTTTCTGTTCATTGATGTATTCTGTAACAGGTGTCATTTGCTGAATCCGATCTGGTATTTCCATTGCACTTCGAGCATGCACTGTACTCATTACACTTGCACCCGTTGAAATACACCTCAATAAATCAACAATCTCAGCACCGCGAACTTCACTCAATAATAGCCAATTCGGTCTTTGTCGCAAACACGCTTTAATTGCATGCGAATAGCTAAATCGTTCATCAACCGTAATTTCAACAGTATCGAGCGTTGGGTAGATTTGTTTAAGATGCAATTCATAGGAATCCTCGATTGTAATAATTCGTTCATCACGACTAATATATCCCGCTAAAAACTTTATAAGTTCTGTTTTCCCAGCTCCAGGCAGTCCACTCACTAAAATATTACACTTAGACCGAACTGCATATTTCAGAAATTTTAACGCCGATATGCTCATATATGAGGAAGCCCCAATATACGATTCACTTAAACGTAGTTTATAAGTTGTCTTTCGAATCGAAACGCTTAAAAATCGGGTAATGCTTGGATGAATCACACTTATCCGCAAATGATTAAAATCCGTTTCTAAGACAGGGTGTTGCTGATTAAAGGGTAAATTAACGATGTTTGACAGACGTGAACAAATCCTCCACATGACTTCGTGACTGGAAAAATTACGATGAACGAGTCTACCTCTCACAAGATCATCGATCCATAAATCAACGCCATTAAAATTAATATCTGTAATATTTTCATCTTCCACAAATGGGGTTAAGGGTCCAAAATCAAAGATTGATGTTAAAATGTTCAACCACCTCTTTTTGTAGATCATTAATAACGTGAGGAATCCCGCTACAAATAACGACTGACAAGTCACCCATTTCCAATGCTTTATGAACAATATTCTCTAATTTTTGCGGGATTGCAAAACTAAGTACATTGGGTTGTTTTCCGGCTTCAATCTCATGTCCATCACGATCACGTACATTCACAATACGCACTCCTTTTAATAATGGAATTATCTTCCCTGAGCCATCAAACTCTCGCACTCGTACGCTTAGATTCACGTAATCACCGGCCCTCAAGAGATTACCACCCGTATTTACCATTGATGCTTCCGCACTCATTAGCACCTCTTCAGGTTCAAGTAATAATAGCGACTTACCTTGTGAATCATCAAAATGCTCAAAATCACGACGATCCAAAATTTGCCCTTTGTAAAGAGTATGACCTAAACGTACATATCGTCCAACGATATTTTCCTTTGTACGGATCATCGTTTCATTAAGAATTTTCTTTGGAATTGATATTTCTTCCAAATGATGCGCTTCAATTTTTTCTCGTTGCACTAAATCCGTATTAAGACGATATACTTTTTCAAATTGACACCGAATTCGCGTCATAATTTCAACCAAACTCCCCAGCATAATAATAGATAGCACCGCCAAAAAAACTCTTTTTTTTATACTAAAATCCCTCCTCAATCATTAATTCTCCAAAGGTAACTTCCCAGCCTGCTATTTTTGTTTTATACATGACTTGGATTAATTTTGGATAAAAATGGTATGTAATATCAAGAACCTCCCCCTGTTGATCTTTCATAAGATTTAAAAACTTCGACTCGAGATGATCAGTGGGTTGCATTTCTGTCATTAACGTTTCTAAAGCATTGCGATATTGGAATCGTTTTTGTTGGTAATCACGCTTAAAGACAGAATAGGAAACCATCAGGGCCAAGAGCATCATCATCACAACAGTATAGCCATACGCTAAAACAATACCTTTCATAAATCACCCACTTCTAATTAATTCAAAATCATTGATTTCCCTTTTAAAAATAAAAAAACAGACTTTCGTCTGTTTTAGTTTGGCTTCACAACCAAATTAACAATCTTATTCTTAATCACAATTTCTTTGATAACGGTCATACCTTCAAGATTTTTTTGAACTTGTGCTTGATCATATACAAGAGCTTTTAATTCATCTTCTGGTAAATTATTAGGTGCAATAAATTTAGCACGTACTTTCCCATTAATTTGAACAACAATTTCTAATTCATCAAGCACTAATTTACTTGGATCAAACTTTGGCCATGGTTCATAGCTAATATCGCCATTCCCAGACACAATTTCATAAAGTTCTTCACCCAAATGCGGTGCAAAACATGCAAGCATTTTAATAAATCCGAGAGCGTAATCTTTATACAATGTCTCTGCTTTATATGCTTCATTCACAAAAATCATCAACTGTGAAATTGCAGTATTCATACCAAATGTTTCAATATCATGTGTAACTTTTTGAACCGTTTGGTTATATACAAAATCAAGGCTACCATCATTAGTTTCCGTAATCTTATCGGACTCAACCATTAAACGGTAGACACGATCAAGCCATTTACGAATTCCATCAAGGCCACGTGTACTCCATGCAATAGCGCCATCTAAGGGGCCCATGAACATTTCGTAAACACGAAGAGCATCCGCACCATGACTTTCTACGATATCATCAGGATTCACAACATTTCCTCGTGACTTACTCATCTTCTCATTATTAGCACCGAGAATCATCCCTTGGTGATAAAGTTTACCAAATGGTTCTTTGGTATCCACAACACCTAGGTCAAATAGGACCTTATGCCAGAATCGTGCATAAAGAAGGTGGAGAACAGCATGCTCCGAGCCACCCATATAAAGATCCACAGGCATCCAATGTTTTAGAAGTTCTGGATCACCGATTGCATCATTATTTTCTGGATCAATATAACGTAAGTAGTACCAGCAAGATCCTGCCCATTGTGGCATTGTATTTGTTTCTCGGCGTCCTTTTGTGCCATCCGCAAACGTTACGTCCAACCAATCACCGGCATTCGCAAGTGGCGATTGACCATCACTCGCTGGTTTGTAATTTTCAACCTCAGGAAGTTCAAGAGGAAGTTCATCAAGTTCAACTGTACGCATGGTTCCATCTTCTAAATGAACAATTGGAATTGGCTCTCCCCAATAACGTTGTCTTGAGAATAACCAATCACGAAGTTTGTACGTAGTTTTCGCTTCTCCGTAACCATTCTCAACCAACCACGCTTGCATTGTTTCTATTGCTTCATCCTTACCCATACCATCTAAGAATCCAGAATTGATATGAATTCCATCTCCAGTGTACGCTTCTACAGAAGTATCGCCACCTTCAATCACTGGAATAATCTCAAGATTGTATTTCTTAGCAAACTCAAAATCACGTGTATCGTGTGCAGGTACTGCCATAATTGCACCCGTACCGTATGCTGCGAGAACATAATCTGCGATGTAAATTGGAACCTTTTTTCCATTTACAGGATTAATGGCATATGCTCCTGTAAATACACCTGATTTTTCTTTATTGAGTTCAGTACGTTCTAAATCAGACTTATGCAACACTTTCTCAACATAAGCATTTACTTCATCGATATTATCTGGCGTTGTAATTTCCTTAACAAAAGGATGTTCTGGAGCAAGAACACAATATGTATTTCCAAATAACGTATCTGCACGCGTTGTAAATACTGTAAATTCTTTATCATGATCTGCAATTTTAAAGATAACATTCGACCCTTCAGAGCGACCGATCCAGTTAATTTGCATTTCTTTTGTTGAATCTGGCCATTCGACTAAATCCAAATCTTCCAATAAACGATCTGCGTATTCCGTAATTTTTAAGACCCATTGACGCATTGGCATACGAATTACATCAAAACCACCCACTTCACTCTTACCGTCAATGACTTCTTCATTCGCAAGAACGGTTCCCAATTCAGGACAGAAGTTTACGGGTTTCTCATCAACGTAAGCCAATCCCATGTCATAAAGCTTTGTAAAGATCCATTGAGTCCATTTGTAGTAACCTGGATCTGTTGTGGAAATCTCACGACTCCAATCATAAGAAAGACCAAGACTTTTAATTTGATCAGTAAAGTGCGCGATATTTTGTTTTGTAAATTCATTTGGATGATTTCCAGTTTTCAAGGCAAATTGCTCTGCAGGTAGACCAAAAGCATCCCATCCCATAGGGTGTAAGACATTAAAACCATTCATGCGTTTATAACGTGCAATTACATCCGTCGCAGTATACCCACGTGGATGCCCTACATGAAGTCCATTTCCTGATGGATATGGGAACATGTCTAAAACATAATATTTTGGTAAATCAAAGTTATGAACATCTGTCTTAAACGTTTCATGTTCATCCCAATATTTTTGCCATTTTTTCTCAATTTTTAAATGGTTATACATTTTTTATCCTCCTATAACATAAAAAAAGTACCTCTAAAGGACGAATTGCTCGCGGTACCACCTTAATTCCTATCGATATTCGATAGACTCTCAATCCTTTAACGCAGGGGACGTAATTTCCTACTGATTCAGAAATTATGCTCAAAGATGAGTTCAAAAATCTTAATACACTGATTCACACCAACCATCAGTTCTCTTCGCTATTTTAATTTTCTACTATTTCTTATCATCGCTTTCTTAAATAATAGTGGAAACATCACCAAAAGTCAATAAACCAAGTCATTAAAAAAGGCGTCTTACGCCTCTTCATTTTTAGTTCCTTCTTTAACAATTGCCATGAGAACAATATTGGTTACGACTAAACCCGCAGCCAATAACATTGAGGGCTTCCGATTCGCCTTTTTAACCGCTTTATTTATAATTTTTTTCAAATGAACCTCGTAAAGATTTGATCGCGATTCTAATTTATCTAAGTGATAAACATCCCACAGATTAATGCGTTTTATGTTTGAATACTGTTCAGCTTTTTCAGTGAAAACACCATTGGTAACAACAATACCAATCTTCGCCTTATGAAACACCAAAGCAGCCGCGAGCTCTGAAATCGGATCGGTCCCTACTTCCTTAGGATTAAATACGATTTTAAATGCACAACGCATCCCATCTTTCTTTGCAACAACATGAACGCCATGGGCATACTTCGCCTCAGGAACTTGAATCGAATCATAACCCAACAGCGGTAACAGATTTAAGAAATAATTTTCAAATGCCTTCTGATTACGGACCTCTAATATGTGTTTAGGAGTTTTAGTTTTAAAAAGCGAAGCAATAAAATTCATATTTAATACCACCTTTCGTTAATCAATAATTAAACCGAGATAACCAATCAACGCACTTGCTTGATCAGCACGAATGCGCATTCCTTTTATAAGTGAGGGAGAATATACAATCGTATCAAAGGTGCAAGTCGTTAAATCTAAAGCGTTACAGCGCGTATCCGAGAGATTTAATCCTGTAAGCTCGCAATCGTTAAACTTCATATTCTTATATTTTGCCATCATCAAGGATGTCTCATTAAGTCGGCATCCCTCAAACACGACATTTTCAAAACTTGATTGTGACAAATTCATAAAATTCATCAGTGTATCTTTAAATAACACATCCTTAACTTTGCTATCGTAAATTTCACTCGCCATTAACTTACAGGACAAAAATTCACAGCGGTAAAGATAACTTTTTTGTAAAGAATGATTACTTAGATCACAACGATCAAACACAACATCCAGCAATTCGGCACGATCACACGCATCCATTTCAAATTCACATTTACTAAAACAGACTTGTTCACACTTTACTAATGCGTGATCTTGATAAATTAAACATGATTCATAACGTGTATTACGCTTTAATTCCGAAAAGAGTACACGAGCATTGCTCACTACCAACTCTTCGATAAACTGAGGTCTTTTCATAATTTCTCTTTTCTATAGATTGCAAGACCAAATTCTAAGCCTACATTTAAGTGTGAATACTTCGTCAGTCTTTCAATATTTTCTTTGGGTGTACGATGGGCATAAGGAGTCATCTTGAAAACATTTAAAATATCCTCGGTTGAGGTTATTTCTATGGGTCCCTTAATTTGCATCACATCGAGTAATTGGAATCCTTCATACATTTTCACGTCAACATCGTTTGCATAAGGCTGATCATAGACGATTTCTTTGAGTTCCATCAAATGATTCGCAAGTGGAAATACCTGAACAAAGATCCCATCGTCTTTTAAAACCCGAAAGATTTCTTCAATCTTAAAAGGAGCAAAAACAGATAAGCATGCATCGAATGAATCATCAATGATCGGTAAATCAAAGGTACTTCCCACTGCAAGCATCAAATCTGAGTTTCGTTTTGATCCCAAATCAACGGCATTCTTTGAAATATCAACACCATAAACCGTTCGTCCTGACTTGAGTAACGATTCCGTATACCAACACTCACCGCAACCCGCATCCAAAATGTGATTACTCGAGAACCTATCAAAGACATTCTTGATTTGATCAAGCAATAATCCGTAGTATCCTTTATCTAAAAATTCTCTCCGAGCACGAACCATCAGCTTATCATCACCATGTTGCTTCATTTTATCTTTTTGGGACATGAGTAAATTTACATAACCACTCTTGGCTCGATCAAACTGATGACCCTTAGAACAAACGTAAGATCGTTCCTGTTCTTCCAATGCTTGTCCACAATTAGGACACTTAAAATATGTCATATAAATCCCTGCCTTACTTAGTAATAATTATACCACACCTCATTCTCTTTTCTACCAACATACTTAACATATATATCGACTATGTTTATCTTGCAATTTTAGAAAAAAGTTTTATAATTTAAGAGACTAAGGAGGTCATTATGAAAAAAACATTACTCGTCCTACTCGTTTCAATTTTCGTATTAACAGGTTGCACCTCAAATAATCTCATGAAAGATTATAAAGGATTCACCAAGAAAGATCATCACTACGTAACAACTGATTCTGAAACGATCATCAAAAACTTAGAAGATTCTAAGGAAGGTATTTACTATATCGGTTATGCTGATTGTCCATGGTGTGTTGCCCTTGTTCCCGAAATGGAAACAGTGATAACAGACTTAGAAGCAAGCTACAAAGAACAAGGAATCGAAATTAAGCCTGAAATTATGATGTTGGATGTTCAAAATTCAGAATACAGTAATAGCGATGACTTGAAAAAACGGTTGTCTGATTGGGATAAACAACTTCCTGAAGCACTCCGATCAAATGGATATGTACCTTTTGTTGTAGCGATTGATAAAGATGGAAAAATTCAAACACATTTAGGTACGGTTGATGGACACAAACCTCCAGTTGCACTCACTGAAACTCAAGTTAAGTTCTTGCACTTACGTCTTAAAAATATGTTTGACGGTATCCATGCACATAGAAATTAGAGCCTAAGGTTCAATTCTATTTAGCACATTATGAATCAATAAAAAGCGAATCCCAATGCTTCGAGCAAGCATTGGGATTCGTTTTTTATTAGAACTTATTTAATGGGTTTATGAACAAACCACCAGTCAAGGTACTCTGTATCGCCTTCATTTGCTTGCGCTTTGCGTTTCTCAGCATCTGCGATTGTTGATGCTGGTGGAACAATTCCATGATCACCGATAAATTCATTATTTGGCCAATTTTCAGGGATTGCAACACTGTATTTATCCGCTGTTTGAAGCGCCTTTGTAGCACGAAGAATTTCATCAATACTACGTCCAACTTCTTGTGGATAATACATTGTTAATCTTAGCACACCTTTATCATCTACGATGAATACTGCACGAACTGTATTTGTACCCATTGCAGAATGAAGCATGCCGAGTTGTGATGCTGCACGTCCAAGTTCATCCGCAATAATTGGGAATGGAATCTTAACATTTGCATGTTCATCGATCCATTCAATCCATTTCATATGTGCATGAACCCCATCAATTGATAGACCAATGAGGTCTGCCCCAATTGCATTAAATTCATCTGCTGCTTTCGCAAATCCTATAAATTCTGTTGTACACACGGGTGTAAAGTCACTTGGGTGACTAAATAGAACGAACCATTTCCCTGCATATGCATCCGGTAAGGTCATTTGACCTTGTGTCGTTTTTACATTTAATGTAGGAAATTTTTCTCCCAACAATGGGAATGTACTGTTGTTTTCCATATATATCCTCCTAGTATAGGGCACCTGCCTTATACATTCATTATAGTGATAGTGATTATCATTGTCAACTTAATCCAGTGATATTCTCTAAGGATTTATGGTATGCTTATCTTACATTTATAAGGATTGAGGAAACGTATGCCAAAGATTATACATAACATTGAAGAAGAAATTTTTGCCAGCGCAGAACACCTTTTTTATTTACATGACTATGAAGACGTAAGTATGAAGATGATTGCGAAGGAGACAAACATCGCTGTGGGGACGCTTTATAATTATTATCGTGATAAAGCATCTCTCTATGCTGCAGTTGTGCATAAAAGTTGGGCCGACACATTTGCTCGTTTAAAAAATTGCATTACAACTGAAGTTGACTTTAATGCAAAATTTAGGAAGCGTTTGGAAGTTTTATACTACGACTCCGCGAAAAGACATGGCCTTGGAGTACATTTTAAACGTGTTCGAGGAATGAACGCTGAGAGCTTGGAAGATCTTCAAGGCTTTGTCCTTACCAATATTAAAGAAGTCTTCAAAGACATGCCGATTGCGAATCCTTGGGTGTTTGATACTGAGATTATCACAAAGTTAATCTATTCATTATTATCCAATCTTTCATTTTTAATTGAAAACTATCCGTTTTCGAAAGAAGATAACATTGATTTCTTATACCATTCATTGATTGCTTTTTTTCATTAATACAACGTAAAAGACCACACTTGGTAAAAGGTGGTCTTTTTTTAGAATTTTTTAATGTGATTATATAAAGATGGATCAATGTGCTCTTGTTCTTCAAGTTTTACGAGCATCGCTTGCATGTTCTCGGTAAAATGGGGCATTGGGACACATTGTCGTTTTCCTTCATGAAACACTTCGTAGCATATATACATCAAATCATCGATATTATTGTGTCGCTTCATCGATTCACGTGCAATTCGACTCGTTTTAAATTTAACTTTCATTCCCCAACCCGAAATACCCGCTGGAAATTTATAAGGTAAAATTTCTTGCTTGAAGTGATTCATATTGATGCCTCGTCCTCGAGCAATTAAGAGTGTTTCACGAATTGTTCGTATGCAATGCGCTAACGCTTTACTGTTTGTCATCACATACTCGACAGAAGCCCCCGGAAAACTAAGATTCCCATACAAAGCTACAGTTGATACAATTGCAGCACTTACTGACATTCTTACCCACATCCATTCTAACATGTCATGTGGTATCTCAAAGGTAATGTCACAACTTTTAAAAAGCGACATCATAAGATTGTAGTTTGGAATTCGAGCATTCGACTTTGACTCAATCATGGCATACTCATTTACGACGGCTGTAAGAACGCCTTCTTCATCCATCGAACCGCCTCCAACAGGATATCCTAAAATATAATTGTAGAATCCCATGATTTCATCGAGACGTTTGTGATCGGTCCAAACCCCCGTAAAGAGTAATACCGTTCCATGAATCTTCGCTTCCCGTAGGGAATCCATTGCTTCTTTTAGATTCCCTGATGATACACTAACAAAAATAAAATCATACTCTTTTTTTGTAGAAGGTTTAATTTTATAGTCAAAAGAAAGCTCTTTCCCCTTAGGATTGAGTCTTCCATCAAGTAATTTCACATGACCACAATCGACATGGTCTTTTCCTTCTCGAAGGAAATGTTCAACATTATGGCCCGCACGGAAAAACAAGGACCCGTATAGAGTTCCAATCGTGCCCAGTCCTAGAATTAAAATATCCATGAGCTCACGCCTCACTTCCTTTAACTCTATTTTAAACGATTTCTAAAATATTTTCATCTTTCTTATTATTTTCGTAGGCGATTATAGTTTCTATAGAAACGTTGATAACGTCGCCGTGATATTGGCAAACGTGTTCCATCATTTAAAAAAAGTAAGCTCGATGACACAGCGCGAACATATTTTAGATTAACCATTATGCCCCGATAACAATGTTCAAATGTAAATCGTGACAAAAGTCGTTCCCAAATTGAGAAAATACGATTACTATAAAATCTTCCGTTCTTAGTCACAACCGCAATTTTTCTCCCTTCTGTCTCTACATAGTAGATATCCTCTGCCCGAATACACTGGGACGGCTTCCCATCGATTACAATATTATCAGACCAAGGACGGTGCTCCTGAATAATCGTCACTAAGCACTTGTACAGTTTTTGCGGACAAAATGGAATATGGTATGTATACCTCAAAACATCATCTGTAAGAGGAACATCTAGATAGACAACATGCTGATCCATACCAACATGCTTTGACTGCGACATGCAATGATCAGTAATCACAATTTGATAATGCTGGTCCGCTTTACGAACACAGTACGCAACAATGGGCAACAGCAACAACTCACTACATTGAGTCACTACCTTTTTCACAAGTTCTCGATTTTTTTCTGCTTTAATACACATGGCAATAAATATCACTTCAATCACCTCATATCTTTCTCCACAAATTTATCGAATGTATAAACGCTTGTAAATGTAGTTTGCTTAAGTGGTATTTATATGCATAAGTGGCATTTTTTAATTAAACTTTTTCATCAATCTCGCCTAAGCATTTACCTTGACTTATACCGACTACAACTGTAATCTACTAGTAGAGGTGATTGAATGAAAGACACAAAATTAGTTTCCGATTCAGAATGGGAAGTTTTACGTGTTTTATGGACATTGAACCATGCTACAAGCCGTGAAGTTGCTGATCATTTTAAACTGTCAAAAAATTGGGAACCCGCAACGACGAAAACTTTAATTAGTCGATTGGTTAAAAAAGGTTATGTGAAAGCAGATACTGAGGGTAAGGCATATGTTTATCGGCCCACACTATCTGAAAAGCAAGGAACACAAAGCCGAATCATGGAGGCATTTGATTCAATTTGCGCCCAAGAAGTTGGTAGTACCTTAAAAAATATCATCGAGCACTATGAACTCTCGCATCATGATAAACACCTACTTTTGGAGGCGTTGAATCAAAAAACGTCAGTCGATGTTGTTAAATGTAATTGTGTCGTTTCATGTAACTGCGGTCAAGATACTTGTACTTGTAAGAAAGCATAATCTGCTTTCTTTTTTATTCTTAAGAGAGTCTTAATAGGTTTTTATATCGTTCTCTCATATAATAGAAACGAAAGGGGACTTTATGAAAACATTTAAAATACTTGAAACACTCAAGAAAAGTTTTATTCAAATTAAAGATGACACATTTCGTTACGTATTAATCATAATCCTCGCGGAATCCATGTCACTACTTTTAATTAAACAAATTGCAGATCGTGTGTTTAAGATTGCGCTTTTTAGAGCAAATATAATTGGAATTACCAATGAAAACTTTTGGGAATTACTTAGCAGTCCCACGGCGCTCTTTTTTCTTATTCTAAGCATCATTCTCATTGCCATTTTTATTTTATTTCAACTCACCGTCATCATTAAGTTTGCAAACCGACCTTATGAAAAGCAAAAATTGGTTAAAAATGATTTTATTAAACCACTTCGTAAAATATTTTCGTCACAGATTCTACTCATCCTGGTTTATATATTTTTAATTATGCCTAACGCAAACATTGGTATGACCACCAATATTACCTCTAATGTACACTTACCTCGATTTGTGGTTGATGCGGTCTTGGAGAACCCAGCTGGATTAGTTGCTTATACTATTGCGATTGTTACTGCATTTATTCTTAATATTCGTCTTTTCTTTACACCGGTAATTTTTATTACGCGAGACGAACTGAGTTTTATAGAAGCTGCAAAGGAAAGTTGGGGCCTAACAAAACGCCGTACATTTAAAATATTTCAGCTCGTCACAGTCATTGCCTTGCTAACCACTGCGGTTACGGTTGCAGGTGTTTTTATTCTCTCAATACCTATGGCCATAGTTCCCGAATCAAACATGCAAGTCACAAAGATTACGGGTGCTTTGTCTGTTTCTATGATTTTCTTTTTTCTAGCTTTTACCATTTCATACTCGAATATCTTTACCTTGCAAGCTACGGTTGTCGCCTATCACGAGATTCTAGATGAAAAGCCAATTCTTACTGAAAAGAACTTCGCCCCCAAAAAACATCATTTTCGCATCAATATTATTATGGTGGCAGTCTTTTCCTTGTTTGGTATCAATGTTTATTTAAGTACACCCAGTGATGCTTTAACTTCATCGACAAAAGTCGTATCTCACCGTGGTGAGTCTGTAAGAGCAATTGAAAATACATTGGAGTCTTTACAAAGAGCAAGTACTTACAAGCCTGATTATGTTGAAATGGATATCCAAATGACAGGAGATGGACATCTGGTTGTGTTTCATGATAATACGTTGAAACGACTGAGTGATCAAACGGACAACATTCATCTCCTCACACTTGAGGAAGTTCAAAATGTAACATTAGTACACAATGGATATGAAAGTCGTATTCCCACATTTGATGAATACGTTGCTGAAGCAAAACGCCTCAATCAACCGCTTATGGTTGAACTCAAAACATCAAAGTATGATGATCATACGTTTATTGATAAAATGATCGAGACGCTGGATAAATATGACATGCGCTCTGTGACTGCGTTCCAATCCCTTGATAAGACCGCAATACTAAAACTTAAAGCCATGTACCCTGACACGTATACCGGTTATATCTTAGGGTTGAATATCGGTGGTTTGGAACGGTTAAATGTTGATTTTTATTCGATTGAAGATTCATCAATTTCCTCTCGCACCCTTAATGATATTGCGCGTTATAATAAAGATCTCTTTGTATGGACGGTAAACGAAGAAGATCGTATGGATTTATATCTCACAATGGAAGTTACGGGTATTATTACGGACCACGTGGAAGCTGCACAAAAAGTAATTGAAGATTTAAAAGCGGCAACACCTTTTGACCGTATTTACAAAGATGTTTTGTCTTCTCTAAATTGAAAATTGTGAAAGTCGTTCCTCATTCTTCTTATTACTAATAAATCTTTTGCTTCTTCGTAAATTCAGTCATATTTTTTCAAAACTATCGTTTAAGACCTTTTCAAATTAAGTGAAAATCTATAAACTTATCCCGAGAGGATGTTGTAAGTATGAAAAAAAATTATTTAATTATATTTCTAATTATCACAAACCTATGTGCATTAAGCTACATTGGGTGGAAACAGTCACAACCTGTTCCCTATAAATCGGAGTTGAGAGTATTTGTGGAAGAAATTGCACGAATAACAGGCGAAAGTCCCGATACGATTAAGGAAGAAATACGAACACTTGCAAAAGATAATAACCTAAATAAAATGGAAGCTGCGCAGATTCGACTACGCGATGCAATTTTATCGCAGAACGAACACAATTTATTTCAAGAGTAAGGACCGCTATTAGCGGTCCTTATTGATTTCATTCAACGTTAATCGCAACGCACCTGCAATTGTAGCGGGATTATTACGAGGCTGCCCAAAGTGATGCGATACATGTTCCATTTGTTTTAAAAAAGTTTCTTGAAATAATTTGGTATCAATAACTTCACGGTTGATGGATTCATGATAAATATATGCATATTCGCGCAGTCCTTGTTCAAACCAATAAACCTGATCTGATGACACCGCATACGCGCTCAGCCAATCCCAAATTATCTCTGAATCACTGACATTTGGATTATCAGTATGACAATGTTTACAAAGTAAAACAAAGTTTGAAGGGGTATCCGCACCTCCAAGTGCATCCGCAAGTATATGACATCGATCTAATCGCTTTTTGACACCGCAACGCCAACAATGGGTGCTTGCTTGACTTGAAGATACGGTCAAATTCATCGTATCGATACGATCTGCCCAATAATCCGCAATTTCTTTTTTCGTTGTTTTGATACGTTTTGTCATCATGGCCTCCTACAAAAATAACACAGATATCTGTGTTATTTTTTCATTGCTTCAATTGCTTGTTCGAGTTTCAAATGAGGGTCTTCCCACCCCTTTGGTTTAATTGTTTTCCCATCTTCATTGTAATGAGGTTTTCCATCTTCCCAAAGTTTGCTCATATTTGCATGTTGGACAATTTCAAAAAGTGGTTCTGGTTCAATCCCCATCTCAACAAGCGTTCCTAACGCAAAATAAATTGTATCAATCATCGCGTCTGCTTGTTCAACAAGATCTTCTGCTTCAATGAACTCATTGATTTCTTCAAGCATCCATGCATAACGCTTTGCTGCACGATCCGCATCCATCATTACTGGTGATTCTTTGACAGGATGTCCAAACTTCTCATGAAATTCTTTAACGGCATTAAATTCTTTATTCATTCCCATAATAAACTCCTTTTATATCTGATATTAAGATACGTTACCTTAATGATATCAAATAAAGCTTTGAAATTCATGTCATTAACTAACCTTTATCCTCTTCGTCGATTTATGACGATGAGCGCCATTCCCAATCCGACCAGGAAAATCGAATCAAATTTTGATGACACACCCGTAAGCGGTAAATAATTCTCGTTTGAAGCATGATCCAGTGACTCGGTTTCGGGTTTTCTATTCGGACGCTCTGATGGTTTTTCAATCGGTTTATCGGTCGGGTTCTCTATTGGTTTATCAGTTGGGTTTTCCTCTTTATATTCTTCAAGGCTTTGATAGGCATTTGCCAATCGGATGTACCCCTCATCCACAACATCTTGGCTTAACGCTTGAAGACTAAGTTGGTCTTTCACTTCGTTCAAGACCTTTTGAAGATTACGCCAACTTCCAACCGTATATCGACGTTCCGACAGCCCTTCAACGGTTTCAATCAGTCTCTTGATTTCTTCTAAATTTAGTTTCTGTGCAAGATTTACGGCTTCAAATTCACGATGGATGACCGTACGTTTATCTTCAAATGAAACCTTCATAATTACATGTCGAGAGGCAATTCCACTGTGACTACGATTTTCTTTAGGCACATCGTAGAATGTTGTTTTAATATTTGATTGACCCGCATCGACGCTTAAATCTTCCAACTGAAATTTGTGTCTAAAATCAATCGTGTTGGCATCGGACGCAATCGTTTCATTCCCCAATCGTATTTCCACTCTATTTGGCGTAATCGGCGCATTGCGCAAAACGTGGATGACATGTGTAGCGGTCGTAACCCCATCTTCCGCAACGGCTTTTATATGATAACTTGTTACGCCATTAAAAATATCGAGACACACGCTTCCAGTTTCATCAACCGTTTTGATTATGCCGTGATCTTCATTCACAACCGTCACATTTTCATGAGGAACACTGGTTTTGATTTTTAAGTCAAGTGTATTCTCAGTATCCGTAAAAATAAATGTGTCATGCTGGCTTAAGTCAATGTTTCCAAAAGATGGTTCAATTGCTAGAATCTCAACTTCATTCGACTGAATTTTATTAAGATAGACGTGTTTGTTATCAAGTGTAATTGAGTCACGGTCTGCAATCGATACCGCCTGCAATGTTCCATTCAAATCAATGTAAGATAATTTAAGAAGATCTGCTGGAACTGTGAGAATCATCTGATCTTCAAGTTTTTGGTTGTGTATTAAAGCATAGGCTTCTCTGTCTTGGGTTGTATAGGTTTGGTGGATACGGTTCGAAAATTTTCCACTTGATGCTTGATGGATCACATCGATGTCATCGGTCTTCCCATCTTGTAAGGGGAATCGACCCTGATCCACATAGTTGATTTGCTCTTGGTTTCGAACAAATACATGTGTTTTTCCTTCATAATTCGTTTTAACGTGATACATGTTTGCTTCAGCATTCATTATCTCGAATGTTTCGAGATGATACGTATTCGAGTCTGGAATTTGTATTTTTAGCGGTTCTATATCACTACTTTCAAAGAGAGAGCCACGATATGCTTTAATATCACTCACTTCAAGTGTGCGATTCTTTTGTGTATTGCCCCAGCCTGCAAACGCAAAACTGGATGGTCTCCAAGATGCTCAATATTTTCAAATGTATGAATGTGTTTGAAGCCCTCATCATTTAGAACATAAGCATGCACTTTGTTATTGCGATGTTCCAACGCAAAGGTTTGCTTGGTCGTCGGATTATCCTCTATCGTGTTTGTTGCGGCTTCTTTCCCCTGCCCATTAATCTCCTGAACAAAACCAATACCATCAGCATGAGCCCGTTTACCCATCGAGATATAGTTATCGCGATCTAAGGTTCCATCTTCCTTTTTCTTCATTAATAACATATAACTTGAATCCCAACTGTTCTGAGCACGTAAAGGCAAGCCATCCATTGTCGCAATGTATACGCGAGCTTCATCGGATGTTGGTTCGAGATCGACGCGTACAAGATTCGATAATCGATTATCGTTTTCCCATAAATCTTGGCCATTTTCACGATCGATTGTAAAGGATGTCGTGTTAAGGTTTAGCGCATGATTTCGGTCTTCAATTTGAACTTGAGGATTTAGAACCAGCTGGTCTTCGGGTTGATCCACAACAAAGTACACAATGCCTTCTTTTTCATTGTAAGTTATCAATGCCTTGGCGATTCCGCTCTTTCTAATAGTTGGAATTCCACCTTCAAAAGATACTATCGCTTCATCAAAACTTTGAATGGTTAACGCTCTCATGTCAAAAGTCTCACCACCAATAAGCACCGATATGGAATCCATTGAAGGGTCTATATGGATAATGGGTTCATCAAATACAAGTCTTTCGGTCTGTATCTCATCAACGGTAATTGATTTCATGTTTGATTTGATGAGTGTATCATTCCAAACGGTATAGGCATAAATGTCTGTTTTTCCTTTTCGATGTGTTTGAATCACACCTTCAGCATCCACACTTGCGATGTCGGGATGCGTCGATACATAGTAAATGGCCCCCACAGGTTCAGTCGGTTTTCGATTTTCACGCTTGGTTAAAACATCGAGATCGACATCGTTAATCTGATAATGGTGAGGTCCCATCCCCTCAATAAGAACATTTTTCTTGAGTCCATCATCATAATTATTTCCTTCGACAATTACATTCTTACTATTCTTAAATTCTAAGACATTCGCAACTGAACCCGAATTGTTTTCTGGACCGTTGGGCAAGACACCTAGTCCCTGAACTTGATTACCATTCGCTTCCAAGCGGAGGGGGTATTCACGCCCAACAGCTAATGTTTCATCCCCGTCCAGGTGCAGACTTATTTCTGGGTTAAGACGTAATACCTTATTATTTCTAAAGGTGAGGTTCTCAACACTTTCTGCACGTAAGACACCATCACTTTCGAGATAAAAGGTATTATCTTCTATAAGAATATTTTTATGAATTGGATGCTCTGCGGATGGTAGATGGCCGCCTTTGGTTACAGGATGGAAGTAGATAGCCGGTGCATATTTCCACCAGGTCCTTCCTAGTGATCGAATTTTAAATGTATTGTTTCGAATCTCTAAATCACGGATTGGACCGGATTCATACCATTCATCCGAGTCATTCGAGAAAAATAAAGTTGGCATTGTCGGTGCATCAAAACGATTGTCTTCAATGATTACCTTTTTTCTTGAAGTTACAAGAATCATCCGAGTAAATACATTTTTGAAATCATTGTTTTTAATCAAAATTTCCGGTGTGTAGGTAATGTTTTCCGCAACATATTTGGGCTCGTTTCCAATGTTCTCATCAACATAATCGGGAATTCGTTCTTCAAATTCGACGACCATCGTACGAGGATTGGATGCATCCGGACCTTGAACATTTTTAACGGTATATTCCGTTTCTAAATCGTTAGATTCCAACGTATCGCGTGAATAGAAGATTACCTTGTCTCCAGGGTAAAATTGTGGAAACCCTCCTTGTTGTTTATGAATATAGTTTAATTGAAGTGTGGTGTCGGAGATTCTTTTTTCCCCACGGGTAAATGTTCCGTGAATATTTATGGGATCATCATGGGTATTATTAAAAAACGAATTGGTAATTTCAATCTTCCCTTTTGATCCCGATACATGAATTCCATCTGCATAACTTGAAGTATTTTTCCCTGTTTCAATATCTGTTTCCATTTTTAAACGATTAAAATAAACATTCTCAGACATTTGAACCAGCAGTCCAAAACCATGCATGTATGAAATCTTAACATCCTCAAACGTTACGTCTTTACTCTCCCACACAAGCGCTCCCGCAGTACTGCGTTCGGTATTGGACAGCAATTGATAATTCATGCCCAATACCGGATCAATCTGAGGTTTTGAGTTGTAGGTGAACCGTAGGCGTCCGCTGGGTAAGGTTTCAATATTTGAAACACCATGAAATGGGTCTTGATTCGCATAATAGCTTCGTCCCATCATTTCAGTAGGATATTTAACTTGAATTCCATAGTTCCTATGACCATTACGTTCAGTCCAATACGGCTTCCCACTTGTATCTAACTCGGATTTCCATAAGATCGAATTCCCTTGAATTTCATAATTAAAATATGATGGAATAAAAAAATCCACCGTTTTATTTTCAGTATCGAAATCAAAAACCGTCATTTCAGATGTTGTGGGAACTAAGAAATCCCACGATAAGTTTTGGATGGTAATGTTTGAAGATTGGACAACCGCCAAAGCCATCATATTCCCCTCAAACAGTATTTGGGCTCCTTGACCATTTAGCGTTAAATTATGATTGTCTTCAATCAGAATCCCAATGTGTTTGGTTGGAAAATCAACACTATCTGTGTTTGATGTATGAATATCACGTGTTTGCGCAAATTCTTTGGTTATCCGGTAAGTTCCCGGATTAAATTGGACTTCGACTGGACCTTCAAACGCTTTCGCTACTTCAAGTGCTCGTGCAACAGCCGGTCCACTTTCTTTCATTCCCGATGCATCCGCACCATAATCATTCACTGAGATGATTTTCATTGAGTTATCCCCGCTAATTTTTGTAATTGGTAACAATGGTATCGCTAGGCTAAGTGATAAAAGTGTCATCACCATGCGATATTTACTTTTTTTCATATTCCCCTCCTGTATACGCTTTCATTAATCATTATAGATAAATCGATGATGACTATCAACTTTAATCCAGGAAAGATTAGGCGGTAACAATACTGAAGTTTACTAAAAATACCGCATTGGCGCATTGAATCCAATTAAGGTGCGCAAATGATTGGAGTTTTTAGTGGGGAATTTGTTATATTTAGTGTACAAAGTGATTTAAAAGCATCGCAGTTACATGCTCTAAACAGCATAAAAATAGAAAGAAGGCATACAATGAAGAAAGTAAAAAATGTTATTATTGGTTTTGGAAAAGCTGGGAAAACACTCGCTAAACGACTCGCTTCAGAACAAGAAGAAGTCTTCGTTATTGAGACGTCATCGGAAATGTATGGCGGTACCTGCATTAATATTGGGTGCATCCCTTCGAAGTCCTTAATTCATGATAGTGAAACGCATATTCCTTTTACCGATGCAGTTCGTTCAAAAGATCAAACGGTTTCGCTGCTTCGACATAAGAATTATCACATGCTTCAGGACAATCCGCTTATCACGGTTGTAGATGGGACTGCACGTTTTGTTTCAAATACAGTCCTTGAAATCACAAATGACACAACGGAAACGTATCAAATCGAAGCTGAACGGATTTTTATTAATACAGGATCTGTTCCAATTCCACCCCAAGCTTCAATGCTTCAAAACAGTAAATATTTAATCGATTCCACACAGGCCATGAACCTTTCAAAATTACCCGAAGAGTTAATTATTATTGGAGCAGGCTATATTGGTTTGGAGTTTGCTTCGATGTTTAACGCTTATGGTTCCAAGGTAACCATTCTTGATGAAAAAGCGGTTTTCTTGCCTCGGGAAGATCGTGACATCGCCAATGCGATTTACGATGCCTTTACCGATCGGGGAATCGCGATTAATATGGGTGTTTCCTTGAGCGGTGTGGATGACTATCAAGACCATGCATTAGTAAGCTATATCACACAAGACGAACTGCACAGTACTCGTGCCTCGAAGATTCTCGGTGCAATCGGTCGTAAGCAAAATACCGAAAATCTTGGATTAGAACATACCGATATAAACGTTGATGATCGAGGTGCCATTCTTGTCGATTCACACCTTAAAACCAATGTCCCTAATATTTGGGCTTTGGGAGATGTGAAAGGTGGACCTCAGTTTACGTATATTTCTCTCGATGATTTCCGCATTGTGGAAGATGATCTCTTTGGTAATCATCAACGCACAACGGATAATCGAACTACCGTACCTTATACGCTCTTTATCACTCCTCCTCTATCACGAGTTGGCCTTACGGAACAACAAGCCCTTGATCAAAACATTGACATCCAAGTGTTTAAACAACACCTCAGCGCCATTCCTAAAGCACATGTAAGTGGCAATACAACGGGACTCTTTAAAATCATAATTGACCGCACCACAAATCATCTTATCGGTGCCTCACTCTTTGGCATTGAATCCCACGAAATGATTAACTTAATCACACTTGCCATGGATTTAAAACTCGATTATCGTATCTTGCGAGACCGTATTTATACTCACCCTACAATCACTGAGTCATTAAACGATATCTTGAAATAAAAAAAACAGAGTAGAACGCACATAACTGCGTCACACTCTGTTTTTTTGGGGCTACTGTTTGATAAGCAATGCAATGGTTTCCACATGTGGCATCACTAATATAGTAACATGATTTGTCTAAGTGGTTATTAGTATAGGAAGACAATTCAGCAGAGTTTTTCCCTATAGTTTTATTCTTTGCATTTTTTCTAGGAGATTTAAAGTCTTCTCCATTTAATCCATCCTTAAAGCCAGTCTTATATACAAAGGTAAGCTTATATGGATCCACCTTGCCATCATCGTCTATCTCTCCAACAATAACCTTTTCTACTATACTTTCAAATACATACCTGTCAAAGTCTCTTAGGAGTTCTTTTCTTTCCAGCATGGATTTAAAGTCCTTCATCCTACTCTTTATTTTATTGTTGTTTTCTAGGCTGTATTCTAAGGTTTCTTTTTCCTTCTTCTTTTCTAAATACTCCTTTTGGAAAGCTAGGTACTTTTCCTCATATAAACCACCATCTATTTTTTCTTCTAGTCTTAGCTCAACTAAGGCATTTTGCTTATTGTTTATTCTTATTATTTCTCCCTCTAGCTTCTTTATAGTTTTCTCAAGGCTCTTATCATTTAAGCTGGATTCTACTAGTTCTAAGAAGTCTTTGACTATATCCTTATTGTTTGAAGTTAATTGCCTATAACTCTCTAGAAAGGCCTTTTCTATGGCTATTTCCTCTATACCCTTACTATTAGGACAAAACTTTTCCCCCTTCTTAGTTCCAGTTACACATTGCCAAATAACCTTCTTGTATTGGGAATTGCTATGCCAGGTCCTTCTGGATAAATTCGAACCACAGAAGCCACATTCTAATAGGCAGGAAAAAGCATATTCCCTACTGAATTTATCTCTTTTACCATTCTTTGAGCCTACAGTATTTCTATTCTTAGCCCTTTTAAGTCTAATAACTTGAGCTTTATCAAAATCCTCTTCACTTATAATCCCTTCATGGTGGTCCTTTATAAAACTTATCTTCTTCACCAAAGTTCTCCAGTCTTCTTTAATAGGATCTAGAGTAAAGGTCTTTCCCATCAAAGATCTCCTTGTACTTTTCATTCTTTATAATTCCTAGTACAGTAGTTGCTGACCACTTACTAGAGCCTCTAGGAGAGCTGTATCCAAGGTTTTCTAGTTCTCTGCATATTACACTTCCCCCTGCCCCTTCTAAGTATCTCTTGAAGATATATCTTACTATCTGGGCTTCATCTTCATTTATGGATATAGTTTTACTCTCACTATCATAATCATAACCTAGACAACCATGAAAGCCTACTAGTTCCCCTCTTTGCATTTTCATCTTTAAACCTTTCTTAACATTGGCAGAAATATTTTCCACCTCTTGCTGGGCTACAGAACTAAGTATAACTAGGAGTAATTCTCCATCCATAGTTAGAGTGTTAATGTTCTCTTCTTCAAAAAAGACTGCCACATTCATTTCTTTTAATTGCCTTACATACTTAAGAGTATCTAAAGTATTCCTAGCGAATCTGGATATAGACTTGGTGATAATCATGTCTATATCTCCATTCATACAATCATTTATCAGTCTTTGAAAATCTAATCTTTTGTCTATTTGTGTCCCTGTGATAGCTTCATCTGCATATATCACTGCCATAGTCCAATCAGAGTTATCGTTTATTAAATCTGTATAATAGTTTACTTGGGAATGATAACTTTGAAGCTGATCTTCACTATCAGTACTTACTCTACAATAGGCTGCCACTCTTTTTAATTTTATCTCCACACCATTTCTTCTAGCATTTAAAAGTCCTTCACCTTTTATGACTTCAACCTTCTTCATAATCTCACCTCACTTTTGTATTCCTCTATAAAATCCTGTTCTACCGCAACTAGTTAAATTTAGCAGGTCAAATCTGAAGAAATATTATATTTTTCCATAAGAAGTTTTTTAATCTTAAAATATTCCTGCTTGTTTATTAGCTTTTTACTTAATAATTGCCTGATCATGGCAAGCTGAATGCTATATTCTAATATGTCCTTCATCTATTCTTCCCCCTTTAAAATTGTTACCAAGAGTTTCTTTATTCTCATAGGGCTACTTAAGTCCCCCTATATATAACAGTGAAAATATGACCATCTTGATTCGCTATTTTAAAAAAGTTTTTGGAAAGATTAAATAAAAATAGACACAAAAAAAGCGACTAACTTAAGAAAAATTATTCTTAAGTCAATCACCTTGTTTAATATTGATATTTTAAAATAACTTTAATAGACCAACTAAGAAAGTCAAGAGAATTTTTAAAAACAATTCCATTTTTTTAAAAACAAATGTTATTTTAAAAATAGGCACAACAAAAAGATCCACTGAATATATGTGTAATTTTGAAAACTAAGCTGCTTGTTTGTTATTTAGACGAATCATCTTTTGATGGTCATCTGGTGTTCTTAATTCAAATGTTTTTTGATCTCTAAGAACTGCAAAAATAATTTGTACTATCTTTCTCATTACAGCACACATAACAACTTTATAGGGTTTATCTACAATTTTCTTTTCAAAATAATCTCGCATAACAGGGTTTGGATATTTTCTGTTATGATTTGAATATACATTGGCCTTAGCTAACATATGAAGAATTGTACGAACATAAGGGGAGCCTCTTTTTGAAATCTTATTGTTTTTTCTGTTACAGCTTCCACTTTGCGATACACCTGGATCCAGTCCGAAAAAAGCTACCAGCTGTTTAGGTTTAGAGAAGTTTTCAATGTTCCCCATTTCTGATAATAAAACACAGGCTGTATATTCTCCTATGCCAGGAATTGTTTGCAGGAGCTTTACATTGATTTGGAATTGCTCGTCTACAATTGATAGTCTGCTTATCTCATCGTCAATAGCCCTTAAAGCTTCTTTTAAGCTAAAAATAACAGCTATTGTAGTTTGTATAAGAATAGATGTACTAAGGTTAGAAATGCAAATTTCACTTGAGTTTCTAGCAGCTTGATAAAGCTTGTCATATTTCTTAATAGCATAAGATTCGCTTTTATGGGAGATAGTTTTGATTTGATTGATTATCTTTGCCTTATCTAACTCAGGATCTAAAATAGCTGTTACTGTTGGATATTCTGCAAGAATAGTTAAGGCTGTCTTTCCTTGTAGATCAGTGAAAACCTTTCTGAAATCAGGGAAGGATGTATCTAGAAAACCTATTAAACGGTTGATATGCTCAACTATTTCATCAGTCAACTCTTTATGTTGGCGACAAAGTTTTTTGATACTAATAATTATATCTGCATGGGTCTCGGTTTCACTATAATTTTTAAGCCTATAGAGTAGTGCAATATTATATGCATCGGTTTTATCTGACTTTACTTTTCTGATGTTAATATTTTTATAGCATTACTTTGGATTGGATTAATAACAATAATTTTATAATCAAGCTTGCGAAAAAAATTAGCCAATAATTGATGATAATGAGCTGTAGCCTCCATAATAACTACTAGCTGAGTATTATAATCTGTTTCTAACTTTTTAAAAGTTAAATCAATAGATTTCATACCCTCATAATCATTATTGATTTTAGTATGGACAATAATTTCATTTCTTGGTGATAAAATACATATATCACTAAAAGCTTTGCTGATATCAATTCCAGCAACTAATTTGTTTGACATAGTTATTACCTCTTTCTATTTAGGATGCCCTATTATTCTAAAACCACACCAGGCTCACGATTTATCCAGGTAATCAGTAAATGAACCTAAGCACCCGAAAAGATGATAGGTGATAGAATGAGGGTGGAGTCTACTAAAAGAGTTATCCTTTATAGGAACCCAGCAAGCACATAAAACAATCCCATTACATCCCTAGTACTTTCATTATACCATCGATGATTATGTTCATTTTTAGAAACAAGCTTAAAGCTGTTCCTATACTATTAGTATATGAGCAAGCACAGTAAGTGTAGACACACTTACGAGAAAATTGATGAAGTGTACCCTTTTAGGTTCGCTTCATCAATTTTCTACTCTTCCTATCGGAATAATTTAGGGGACACCCCTAATACCCTCTTATAAATAAAAAAGTAATAACTAGAGAGATTTTTCCTCCATCAAGTGAAAACTTGATTTTCCTTTTTTCATTTCTTGCTTCTCCTTTCATTTTTTTGCATTAAAAAATTAAACTCCTTTTATTAAAAAAATAGTTGAAGGATATTTTGAAATAAACCAACTGTTGAAACACTTTTTAATTACGGTGTTCTATTAAATTTTATATTTTAAGTCTATGCCAATTAACTTATCTCCTAATAAAAGATGGTTTTAAAACCATCTTTTATTCATCAACGTAAGCCAACTTATTTTTTATTTTTATGATAGTCCTGCAAGTGTTCGCATTACTAAGTCAACGTCTTTATTTTCTAATTCCTGTATAATATGCAGATATGTTTTCTGAGTTGTATTTATACTGGAATGTCCAAGCCTCCTTGCTACACTTGCTGTGGAAACCCCTGCAAACAAAAGTAAAGAAGCATGGGTATGCCTTAATCCATGAATAGATATAATAGGAACATTACTTTTTTTACAGAGTCTTGCAAGTTTATCATTAATAGTCGAATTATATATTTTTTTATTTTCTTTTATAAATATCGGCTTGTCTTCAGGTAAACCTTTTATAAGTTCAGAAAACTGAATTACAGTCTGCCAATCAATTTGAACCTTGCGTTCTGATGAGCGATTTTTTGTTGGAAGAAAACCACCTTTACCTTTGTAATCCCATGTTTTAGAAATAGACACAGACTGTTGTCTAAAATTAAAGTCATCTGGAGTAAGAGCAAGTGCTTCTGAAAATCTCATTCCAGTTTTTGCAGCCAATAAAATAAAGTAATCCCAATTAACTTCCTCTTTAAGTTCAAGATTAGAAAGTAAAGTCTGGAGCTGAAACTGATTTAAATACTTGATTTTTTTTGCTCCCGGAGTTTTCCCTTTAATAATTGCTTTCCTTGTCGGATCTCTGTCAATCAGTCCTTCATCAACTGCATCAAGAATTGCACCTTTCATTTGATGATGAAAATCCATTGTTGTCTGTCTTTCATGAGTCTTGGCATATTCATTTAAAAGTTTTTGATATTCAATTCTATCAAGTTCTTCAAGTGTAAGTTTTGGTACAAGTCTTGTTATCCATCTATGTGTCATACGATATTTATTCATTGTAACTTCTCTTACTGCTCCATTCTTGTATACATCAATCCATCTTTCATAATAATCGCAGAACAATTCCTTATTTTTATCCTCTTTAGCCATAATTTTATCCCCCTTAACAAAAGATTAGCTTACGATGATGATGGAATTAAAATTAAAGCATCTTTTATATAGGTATTCCCCTGTACAAGAATATAATTATTAGAATTTGAAACTAAATAGAAATATAATAACTGTATCTTGGGAACAGCGTAAGTTGGGGGAGGTTGGAAAAGCAACAGGAGGAACTTCTATTGAATCAGAATTTGTAGCGGGTGGTAAATATAAAGTTATTAGCATAGTCTCATATTCTGAAGATAGCATATACACAGACCAAGGAATTAGAGCCAATGAAACAAAAAAAACATCAAATCGTATTTTAAACAAAGATGATTTAACAATGATACTTAATGATAAGACAACTTCAGGAAATATTATTGGACGTGTACTGCTTATAGACGCTGATGATGCTTATGTTTACAATCAGCGAACTCCAAGAATTGAGGTAAATAAGGATGAATATATACCAGTATTTTTATATCATTATTTGAACGCAACAAATATTCGCTCTAAAGTTATCAATGCATCTCAAGGGAATACTCAGATTTATGTTAATTGGTCTGCTATTAGTGAATTACAATATCTAATGCCTAAGTCTTTATCAGAACAAAAGCAGATTGGTACCTTTTTTAGCAAACTAGACAACCTTATCACCCTTCATCAGCGTCAGTTTTTCTCATGAAAAAGAGTCAGTATATTTCTGACTCTTTTTCGCAAGATTTAATATAAATCATTTTATTCTTCTGTTTTACTGTTTTAACCATCATAACATAAGCTCCAAATTATTCTTCTAACACTTCATGTGCTATTCTTCCTCATAAATATCAAAGCCACCAGTTAAAATAAATTCTCTCAGGAGTTTTGAAATATCCCTATTTACCATAAACATTGGAAGTTTTTTACCACTTTTATTTTCAAGAAGTTCCATATCTAGTCCAATAGCATTATGCAGATCTATAACTTGCTTATTCTTAGCAGATAACTGATATTCTGTAATATAATCTCTAAAAGATTTACCTTCTACAAGGTCTGCTTCCCCTCTCTCTACATCATGTAAAAAAATATTTGCAAACTTTTGTTCTTCCTGAGATAAACTAGCAAATGATTTATGAAGTTCATTAAGAGTCTTTTGGATTTCCTCTGGATCTATATTTTCTTGTCTTAAATCCCTTAAATACTTTTCAAATCTTGAATTCATATAGTTTGTATCTATCTTTCCAGTATCTATCTCTGTAAGATACCCATCTATATCAAAGGGTAAATCTCCATCAGAATCACCAGTTTCAACAAACTCTGATAATTCCTTATATCTCTGAGCCAATGTAAGATAAATGTATTCATCCATTTTAATATTAATTTCTTCACCATCTTCAAAACTATAGAACTTTTTGTCCCAAGTAAATCCCTGGACTTTTCCAGCTTCAAGATATTTATTAAATTCTGAGAAAAGTTTTGCAAACTGCCCTCTTTCCGATAAATCTTCTGGCAATTTTTCAAAATTAGGTATTCCTGCTCTATCAAAAAGATATTCAATATCCCTTGTCAATTCATTCATCTTACTAAGATTAAAAGGTAGATGTTCTACAAATAAATCAACCTCCCTATCACCTGAATAATACTTAACTGCCTCCTCTATATTTTCTCCATCGTATTAGGATAACGATAATATCTTATTACACCAAAGGGTTTATCTGGTCCAAACAATCTATTTGTTCTAGAAAATGCCTGAATAATATTCTCATATTTAAGACCCTTATCCAGATACAAGGTATTTACCCACTTAGAGTCAAAACCTGTAAGCATCTGATCTACAACAATCAAAATATCAATTCTTTATCCTTTTCATTTTCAATACGTTCATAAGGTTTTATGTGAAAGTCTAGAAGATATATCCTTTTTAAATTTATCATGAGTAGAAAGATTAAAATCTTGTCCATATCTCTTATTATAATCTGACATAATCTCTACAAGACCATCTTCTTTAAATAAAGCCCCCTCGCCTTTTCCATTACCATTATTATCAATACTAGAATCAAAAAGAGCTGTAACTTTAAGATCAGGTCTTTCTTTTTTTATTAATCTATAATACTTAATAGCTTCAGGTATTGAGCTTGTAGCAAAAATTCCATGAAATTTTCCATTGTGACTTAAAGTAACCCAATTTTCAAATATATCTCTAACTACCATCTTCCTATGTTCATCTCTATCATACTGGATAGATTTAATCTCATCTTCTATTCCTCTTACATATTTCCCAGCTTCATCTTTATATCCTGCCATAGGTATATCTATCATATATTTTAAATATATAGCTTTCTTTTCTTCATCTTTAAAGGCCTCTTCTTCGCTATCTGCTTTTGACTTTTCAAGAGCCACTGCTTTTCTTAAATCTCTATCTTTATAGGTTGTAATCTTGTATGGATCAAATCCCAATACGTTTTTATCTCTTATTCCATCTGCAATAGTATATCTGTGTAGTTCATCACCAAAAACCGTTGCTGTTGTAGAGTTTTTCTTTTTATTTTTATCATATATAGGTGTTCCTGTAAAACCAAAAAATATTGCATCGGGAAAAGTCTTTTTTATTGTAATAAGCATATCTCCAAAAGTGCTTCTATGTGCCTCATCAATAATAAAAACAATCCTTTTACTATTCATTTCCTCTATATCATGTAAGTTAAGACCATCTTCATCCTCTTCTATTCTAGACATCTTTTGAATAGATGTAACTATAAGAGTATTAGAAGGATCATCACTTTTAAGTTTGTTTATCAAGGTTTTTGTATCTTCTGTTGCCTGAACATCATCTGTATCATCTGCAAAAGCCCTATATTCATAAAGAGATTGGGTACCAAGCTCAACCCTATCCATAAGAAATATAACCTTATCTGCATCTTTAGAATTAGCTATAAGTTGGGCTGACTTGAAACTTGTCATAGTTTTACCACTAACTGTAGTATGCCAAATATAGCCACCACGTTGATTTTTTTCATCCCAATTTATCTTTGAAACTTTATCTGATATTGCATTTGCTGCATAGTACTGATAACTTCTCATAACCTTTAGGATACCATCTGAATCATCTGCTACAGTATAAAAACCTATAAGCTGATGGGCCATAGGAATTGATAAAAGTCTTGCAGCTATATCCTTCCAGTCATTTAATATCTCATTATTAAAATCTGCCCAATGAAAATAAAAGTCCTTATTAAATTTTCCATCAGGACCAGGATTAGCAAAGTATACTGTCTCATCAGGATTCATTGCTACAAATATTTGAACTAAAGAGTAGATTCCTGTAAATATTCCTTCATAAGCATATTTTTCAATTTGATTATAGGCTTGACTAACAGGTATTCCCGATTTTGTAAGTTCTACATGAATAACAGGCATACCATTTATAAGTAGCATGAAATCTCCCCGCCTACTATTTAAGATAGGGGATTTGCTGTTAAAAATTGGCTGCTGGGCTATCTGATATCTACTCTGACCTGCAGCAATCTCATGCCTATCATAAATTTTAAGGCTTACTTCCTTACCATAATGAAGTTTATCATCTGGATTGTCCCTAGTTATAGCAACAGTCCTTCCATTTATAAAAGAATTAAGTTTTAAAGGTGTTCTAAGTGATATAACCTGTTCTAAAATTTGCTCCATTTCAGTTTTAGTAAGAGGAGCATCGTTAAGCCTATCTATTCCTCTATTATTTTCAAATAAAATATTTGCCCAGTTATCTATTAAATCCTCTTCAGTAGGATATTTTAAAACTTCCTCCTCCCATCCCTTTCTTTTAAGTGCAGATATTAATGCTTCTTCAAAGTCTATTTCTGTCTTAAAAATCAATTTTCTGCCTCCTCTCATTCTTTAAAATATAATTTTTATCATTTTTTATAGAAAAACACTTACGCTGATGAAGGGTGATAAGCTTGTCTAGGTTAGAAAAGAAGGTACCAATTTTTTCTTGTTCTTCAATTATTTCAGGCATCATCAACCTCATATTTGCCATTTGCTTTCCAGATACCTCAACAAATGTAGAGCCTGCACCTACTGTTTCACCATACCTTTTTAACTCTTCAGTTCGAGAAAAAATAAAATAGGAATCAAGTTCATTTTTATGTGGAACAATAGACTGAAAGCCTTGATTAGTACATCCTTCTTTGGCTAAAATGGCAGTTTTTCCTATCCCTGCACGTGAAGTAAATAAAACGGTTCCTACAGGCAAAATCTTTGTTGAACTATTTTTAAACCCCTGATCTGTAATCTTTCTTTCACTTGAATTCACGTATATTTGATTATTAATTTCGGCAGGAGAATACCAATCTATTTTGCCATCCCAATAGTCAGGATTTAACGTACTTGGTGTTCCACCACCAACAATGTCTGCCACTTCTCCCAACCTACGCTGTTCCCAAGCTTCATTAAATCCTTTAAACCTAATTGCTGGTTTATTCTTATTCTCTTCCATCTTACTTACCTCCCAGCAAATTTTTTAATTCCTCTAATCCCTTAATATCCAAATCTGATCCAGTAAGCTGATCTATAAATCCTATAAGTTCTTTTTCAGTTTTTTTAATATCTTCTTCTATATCTGCAAAAGTAGTATCATACTTATCAGCTATAGCCTGTATTTTATTAGATAGTTTTTCTAAAACTGATCTAGGAAGTTCTGATATACCTTCTACAACAGGTTTTACCCATTTTATTTTAAGAAGTTCTTCTGCTTCACTTTCACTTAATTTATCAATAGCTTCTTTTGTTAAGGCGTGAAGTTTACTTTCAGCTTCTTTTATATCTTTTTTAAGGGATTTTTCTTCTTGAGAAAGCTCCTTTGTAAGAATAACCTTGTATTCTATACTTTCTTCATCAAAGGAGTCTAAGTTTCCTTCTTTTAGATATTCCTTTGAAAGTTTATTAAGTCCTCCAGCAAGGAAGGCTGTATTGTCATTGTTCAAAGCTTCCCCTAGGTCCTCTTTATCTTCTTCTGAAAATGAATCAAATATCTCCTCTTGCTGGCTTATAAGCTCATTAAGTCTTTCTTCTTTTTCCTTCAATACTTTTGTTTCTTCACTCAAAATTGTATCTTGGACAAGCTCAAATGGAATAATCCTTCCAGTCCAACCTTCTTGAACTTCCACATCTTTACCTTTTTTCTTTCTTGATACCATATTTGGATCAACTTGAGTGATTATAGATTTACCTTCTGTCTTAATCATTTCAAGGTCTTGTGATATTTTTATCCATTCGTCGTCAAGAATTTGGTATGCCTCATATTCATCTATAAGGGGAATATCTTCCATTCTTTTAAATATTTCTTCTGTTAAGAGAGTTGTTTCTCTAGAAATATTAAGTTTTTCCATATCTTTTATAAGTTTATTTTCCATAATTTCTTTAAAACCATCAAAAGAATTTCTGTAATTTTCTTTAAAGGTTTTTATATCTGGGTGATTTTTTATTGTATTATTTACAACTTCAGATTTAAGCTGAAAATGTTCTGAACTTTCCTCTATAAATAGATCCTCTTTTAAATTAGGAAAGGCTTTCCAATAATCTGATAGTTCTTCAATTTCATTTTTAGGAATTCCCCCAAACATTGAAGCATATATATCATAAGTTTCAGGTGTTTCTGATGAATCTACATATCTTGGGATGTTAAGGTTATAATCATTTTTCCTTATTTCTTCTCTTGATACTTTTCTAGAATATTTTTCTATATCTCGCCTATATTTTACAGTGTCTACAATTCTTCTTATATCTGAAGCTCGTAACTTATTATTTTTTCCTTCTTTTACAAAACCTTTAGAAGCATCTATTATAAGTAGATCTGTGGTTTCTCTTTTCTGCTTTAAAACCATAATTATTGTTGGTATGCCTGTACCAAAAAATATATTTGCAGGTAGTCCAATAATAGTATCTATATGATTATTTTCAATTAAATTTTTTCTTATCGTTCCTTCTTCCCCACCTCTAAAAAGCCCACCATGTGGAAGTACAATAGTCATAATCCCATCAGGCTTTATGTGATAAAGATCATGAAGTAAAAATGCATAGTCTGCCTTTGTCCTAGGTGCAAGTCCAAATCTTGAATATCTGGCATCATTTTCCTTATCTTCAGGGTTCCAACGCTGGGAGTATGGTGGATTTGATACAACAGCATCTACATATAGTGGATCATATGTAGCTACTGGATCATTTTCATCAAAATAAGGCCAATCATCTTCAAGAGTATCTCCATTTCTTGTGACAATATTTGATGGCAATATTCCTCGCATAATCAAATTCATTCTTGTTAGGTTATATGTATTCTGTTTAAGTTCTTGAGCATAGTATTTAATATTATCCTTATCATCCATATATTTAGCTACTGATTTACCAATATTTATAAGTAAACTTCCACTACCACTTGTACTGTCATATATTTGGATTGATTCTCTATCTTTTAAATGTTCTACTACAATCTCACTCATAAGAAGTGATACTTCATGAGGAGTGTAAAACTCTCCTGCCTTCTTCCCAGCATTTGCTGCAAAGTTTCCAATAAGAAATTCATAAATATATCCTAGAACATCATAGTCCTGGTTGCCATCGATAGGAATATCTTTTATAAGTTGAATTAAGTCCCTTATAGCCTTTGTTTGCTGTCCTGATGTTGTTCCAAGGTTTGATAACCCTGTTTCTAGTGTGTCAAAAATTCCCTCAAAAAGTTCCTTATAGTTTTTATCTATAAGACGGTTAAAGGCTGAAAGTCCGTCCCTTACATTTGATACATCAAAATCTTTCCCCATTTCTAGCCAAGTGGAAAAAAGATTGTCATATGATATGAAATATCCTATTTTAGATTGGACCCATTCTACTGTTTCAACATCTTCTTCATTTAAATATTCTTTCATATCTTCTTTAGCCATATCCTGACTTTCCATAAATCTAACTTCTTTATCCGATAAAAATTTATAAAATATAAAACCTAGGATATAATCCTTATATTCATTTGCTTCTATTTTGGAACGCATTTTATTAGCTGATTCCCATATTTTATTAGCCAACTCTTGTTTGTTCATCTACTTTTAACTCCTCCATGTCCTATAAAATTCTATTTATTATCTTTATCATCTACAAATTCAATAACTTCATTAGGTGTTAAATCAAGGGCAACACAGACCTTTTCAAGGTTCTTTAAATGGATTGCCCGATTTTTTCCCATCTTCGCCATAACATTAGTTGAAATATCAGCTATCTCAATAACTTCTGTTTTATTAAGTCCTTTTTTAGCCATTGCTACCCATAAGGGTCTATAACTTAATGCCATATAAACACCTCCTAGTTTGCTCTTATATAAATTAATTTTATCATTTTAATTGACTTTAAGCCATTTATCTTTGCTATTAGCATTGATAATATTGTAATTCCATTATTTTATAACCTAATACTGTAAATCACCGTTTCAGCGTATTTCCAATTTTAAAATCCAGGTTCATTTTTATCTTCTTCACTAAAATCAATATAACTCTATCAATCTAACTAATCTCTATATAGTTAGATTGTCATTTTGATAAGTCTAGACTTTTCTTTTTTACCATTCTTGAATTATCAAAATCGCCATTCTTGACTTGTCCTTTTGACAAGTCTGAAAGTATAAATGCAAAAATCAGCAAGTTTTTTATCCTTGCTGATTCTCACTATTGTCCTTATTTTCTTGTGTCTCCACTAACTAGGTCACCCACCACTGAAACATTAAAATACTTTTTTAGCACTTTTTTCTTAAAATTATGCTCATCTTCTTCGAAGGCAAAATAGTCATGAAATAGCTTGAATCTCAGGATTTCTACGAAATTTCCCTTTGTAGTAACGCAATGCACTCCACATGTGTGGTTTGAGGGAACATATCGACCGGTTGGACTTTTTCCAATCGATAACCACCGTCGATAAACATTCTTAAGTCTTTCGCAAGTGAAATCGGATTGCAACTTACGTAAACAATACGACGCGGATGTGATGTCAATGCGGCTTCAATAAATACAGGATCAAGCCCCTTACGTGGGGGATCCACCACCAACACATCAATTTCAATGCCTTGCTTAACCCATGCAGGCATAATTTTTTCAGCTTCACCCGCCTCAAACTGCACATTCTCAATGTGATTGAGTTTCGCGTTTTCTTTCGCCATAGTAATTGCATCTTCGACAATCTCAACACCATAAACAAACTTCGCTTTATCGGCAAGGTTTAAGGTAATCGATCCAATTCCACAATAAGCATCTACGACAACATCATCGTTTGTAACTTCTGCCATTTCAATGGCTTGTTGATAAAGAAGTTCCGTTTGTTTTGTGTTGATTTGGAAAAAGGACTTCGAAGAAATCTTAAATGTTTTTCCTAAAAGTTGATCCTGATAAATATCTTCTCCATAAAGAACGTTCTGTTCTCTTCCCAAAATAACATTTGTTTGTTTTGGATTAATATTTTGAACGATACTGACCGTTTTGGGTAAAGCTTCCACAATGGCATTCACAATTTCTTTTTCGAAAGGAAGTTTTGAACCATTTGTTACCAAAACCACCATTAATTCTTGCGTGTAATGGCCTTGACGCACCATAATATTTCGAATTAATCCGGTGTGATTTGTTTCATCATAGGCTGTAATTTTATATTGACGAAGTAAATCCCGAATCACTAAGATTGCTTTGTCCAAAGCTTCTTCTTGAATATAGTAATCTTCGATTGAAATAAGATCATGAGTTCCACGCTTAAAGAATCCTGTCTCTATGACACCGTTAACGGATTGGACCGGTATGGTTGCTTTATTACGGTAGTGCCATGGATTTTTCATTCCAAGTGTTGGTAGAACCGGAACACCATCAAGATTAATTACACGACCTAAGGTTGCCTTAACTTGATTTTTTTTAAACTCACATTGAAGGTCATATGCCATGTGTTGAAGGGGCATGGTTCCAATGCGTGTTCCGACTTTATCAACCAACTCTACACGTTTGGGTGATGGATTTTCAATGCTTAATATACGTCCGTAAGCATAGCGTTTGGTCACCTTCGTGACCCTTAGAGTAATGATTTCCCCTGGAATTGAATTTTCCACAAAAATTGGAAATCCTTCTTTTTTAACCACACCAAATCCTTCAAATGTGAGGTCCATTACTTCCAGTGTTAATTGTTCGTTTTTTATTACAGGTATTTTCTTCATATCCATCACCTTTTCTTCCTTTAAGAATAGCATAAATCCGGGCCATTGACACGACTTAAAGCATACAAGATGCAACCATCCTCCTTTAATTCTATAATAGGTATAAGGAGCGTGATTAATATGGAAATAACAAAAAAAGGTGTTCCAACCGCTTTAGCAGGATCTCAACCTGTTGTTGGAGAAAAAGCACCGACATTTAAACTTAAAAATTTAGAGGACGTTTATGTAGGAACGGATACACTCGCCGGAAACGTTGTATTGCTGAGTGTCTTCCCAGACATCAACACGCGTATCTGTGATTTACAGACGCGTCATTTCTTCCAAGTTGCGAGCGAACTTGACGATGTAACGATTGTGAATATTTCAAATAATACCAAGGAAGAATTTGCTTCTTGGTGTGCAACGAATGGCATTGATAGTGAGATGTTGCGTGATGAGGATCATGCATTTGCCGATGCTTATGGTATTTGGATTCCGGAATTTGAAGTGCTGGCACGATCTATATTTGTGATTGATCGCAAGGGCATGCTTGTTTATTCTGAGATTGTTCCCGAAATGGCACAAGAACCCAATTACGAAGCAGCAATTGCTGCCGCAAAAAATATTTAATAAAGAAAAACGAACATGAATCCACATGTTCGTTTTTTCTTTATTTTTTCTTCTTTGAGAACCAGTAGAAGATGCCTCCTATGAGGACAACTCCAATTCCCACATAAAGTGCAGTTTGAGTTGGCGTAACACCTGTTCCTGGTAATTTACCACCTGGTTTCTCTGCTTCTTTTTCTAAGATAGTAATGGGAAGCTCTGTTTTTTCACCTTTTTTATTCGTATAGGTGATGGTTGTTGTTCCTGCTTTGAGTGCAGTAAAGGTTGCAGGACTGTTGAAGGTTGCAGAGAAGAATACTTCATCGTATACCCATCCTTCGCCTTTTTCTTGGTCATCGTTGCTTGGTGTTAATACGAAAACATCGCCAACCCGAACTTTATCAGGTAATCCTGTAAGTTTTAAAGTTACTTTGGGACCCGGTTTTGGTTCTGGTTCTGGTTCCGGCTGTTTAACCTCAATATCCATCGTATCACCTAAGTATTTGGTGAAAATTCCATTGGTCACATAGCGATAATCATCTTTTTGATGTGCTTTGTTTGTAATCGAGTTTGCGAAGATTAGAAGATCATGTGTATCATTTTTAAGCTCGATGGCCTGAATTGAATTTTTATAAGTGTCAATATGATCTTGTGACATAAAACCTTCAATGGGTTCATCATCAGTCGTTTTAATAAGTACTGTTGATCCTTCAGGTGCTTTCACGATACTGTTTCCACCGTGCCCGTACATAATATAATCATTTTCTTGAGCATATTTTAATGTTATATAACTGGATTCAGGATACGTAACCGTTGTGAGGGCATCAAAGCTCATATCATAATTCGCTTCAATTTCGAGCCCCATTTTTTCAAGTGAATCCAACGCGTATCCACCATATCCAATATAGGATTTTCCAGCATTTACGGCATTCCGTTCATCCTCTCGTAATGGACGGTTCCCAATCACAATATCTGCTACGTCAAGATCCTGGGTTAAATCAAATCCAAGTTCTTGTCCCCAAACATAATAATCCCAGTTGAGGTTTGTATTGAGTCGATTTGTATAATTTGTATGACCGTAAGGCTCACCCGTGTCTTTTTTCACCGAGAATGTTGGTGCAGCACCCGGCACATAAAGCAGTGCGGATTTTGTGATAACTTGTGCCTTAGGCATTGTATTGGTTCGCGTTGCTTGAAGAATATAATCGTCTTCAATCAAATCAAAGGTTGCTTCAGACATTACAAAGTCTCCACGATAATCGCCATCGGTTATAAACCCAACTGCTTCTTCAGATTTAAGTAATGCATTTATGGCTTGGATTGAAGCGACACTGTTATTGGAAACAATCACAATTTCACCCTTACCATCAACATGCGTTGTGGTTTCAGGTGCTGCATCAAGCCATGTAAATTCTGCGCTTTCGAAGGCACCAACTTGGGTGATCACATCCATATCAAAGCCACGTAGCTCTGAGAATGCGGTGAGCGGTTCTGAATAGAGGTCGGTCCAATTTTTAATAACGATGTTGTTGTAGAGTGCTGCATTGGCCATATTTCGTTTTGCCTGATGCAAATCAACAATCATGGTTCCTTTAGGATTCGTGATGCCCTTAACGTCTATCTCATTTCCTAACACTTTTACCTTAACATCATTACGTAAAAGATATTCCATCATCTCGGATGCTGCGTGTAAGTTTTTTTGCATTGCCGGTTCCATTGGAATAACATAATACTCAGGGAAGAAGTTATTATTTTCTTCATAACGGGCACGGAAGATATCTGCTTCTGCACCTTTTTCATCTTGTTGATTTACGTAGTATGGGCGAATTTCATCGGCATCAATATTCTTATGACCTCGGTCCCAACCTTTCAATTGGTTGGTATAAAATGCTTTTTTATGCATTCCCACATAACGTCCATTGTTGAGTAGTGCATACTTAACTGCTTGCGTCGCATCCTCATTTCCATATGGAACTTCAACGGTATAAGCAACGACACCGTGAAGCATCGAATATTGGGGTGTATAACTTGAAGACATATCGTCAAACGGTTCCCATTCATAGCCACCTTTATCGCTTGCTTTTAAATAATCACGCATCGGCATTTGGAAACTGTTAATTGATTTATTATTTGTAATCGCAACACCCCCAAACTCTTCCCCTTGTGCGAGTGCATTCTCAATAAACAAATCATACTCCACGTTTGGCTCATGGGTTGGTGAGCAAGGTTCAATTTGGAATTGATTATAGAAACCATGAATTTCATAAAGGTTCACAGGATTCCACGTTGAAATAAGACGCGCCATGGCTTGTGTTTCTGGTTGTGTTTGGTAAGTGTTATCACGATTTAAATCGAACCCATTACCATTTGTTCGAACATTTGTTGCGGCTGCATCCGCATTTTCTGCAGGCACAACGATAAAGAACACATCCTCGAGCATCGTTTTAATGTTTAAGTCTACTTGCTCCATTTCATAAAATTTCGCAAGTTGTTCTTCACTTAAATTTGCAGCTGCATCGGTACTGTTAGGATGTTCTTCACTTTGAACGCCATTCCGGATATAACCCACTCCGGTGACATCATTTGCAATGAGTTCAGACCACTTAATACCTCTGCTTGCTTTTTCTGCCTCGACTTGTGCTTTTCCTTCAGACGTTAATCCACTAATACGACGGTATTCAACACTTCCATCAGCATTCTCGATCATCACGGATAAAAATTCCATAATCGCATCAATTCCCGGATTTTCATCGGAGTGAATGTTATTGTAGAGAATTGGAACTTTATAATCAATTGATCCCGATTCAATATCTTGAATCACAGATTGTGGATCCGCCTCTGCGCGTTCATTTAACGCAAGGTGATTCGACAGCGTCTCAGCCGTATCCGCAATAAAGATTGCATTCATCGGTCTTCCCATTGCCGTACGTCCCAATTCGCGAACTTCCGCATGAATTCCCTTGGATAATGCGAGTGCTGCAAGATCTGCAAGACGTTGATCGATTTCATTATAAAGTGTGTAGCTATTATAAGGTTTAAAGGACACGGGCGTTGTTGCCAATACCTGTTCCCCTTCCACCAGTTTTAAATCATAGGTCCCTGTGTAATCAAGAAGTGCATTACGGATTAAGGCGCGATCACGACCATCAATTCCATTCACACCAAACATCAGCACATTCTTAAACGTTAACTGCAATCCTCCAGGAATGACTTCCGTTTTTATATCTTTAAATAGAGTATCGCCTGCAGTGGTAAAATTAGTTTTAAAGACAGTCCATTCATTCAAAGGTCCACCCAAATACTGATAAGGGAAATCCTCCTCATTTTGACCCCCTTCATCCCGCGTCAAAGTCCAAGACGCATTCTCAGCCAAAACTTTAAGTTCCTCAGGCGTTTTCCCCTCAAACATTACTGTCGCTTTATATTCTTTTGACTCTGTCATGGAAATGACTTCAGACTCACCCGTAGTATTTATAAAATCAATGACCGGTTGAGTATCACTATAAATTGGACGCGCATGACTGAATACCAGTCCAATCGATAGTACAAATATGGTTAAGCATTTTAGGATTCTATGTTCATTTCTTTTGTCCATTTTTTTCTCCTCATAGTATTAATAAAAATATACGAACATCCAATACTTAAACCGCTACAATCCCCCTTCCTTTACTTTTAATATTTTTGTGAGTTCACGGACTCACGCTAAGCATATTGTAATCAATTTTATTGGGTGTTGTAGGACATTTATAACGACTTTTTATGTATAAACGGTTGCACTTTTAGGGAAACTTTTTATTGAAATGGCAAGATATCAAAGCCTTCGTCCCAAATTACGCAGCCATTCATAAAAACCGTGCAATTTTGTATTAAAAATAAAAAAAATGATTGAAATCCAATCATTTTTTATTTTTGAGAAAATTCATACCATATTCGATTGATTCACAGACTTCTTTGGTAAAGGCAGCCACAAAAATGCAACCCATATAAATAAAAATCAACCCCGTAAAATCGTCTAGAAAAAATACAGCGAGCATCATTATTATTTGTGCTCCGATAACCAACACTTCTTCAAAGCGTTCTTTATTGATCATCAACACGTGATTATCTTCGGTCTCAGACTTCAATAAGTCATCCACACGCACACCATAATACTTCGCAATTTGAAGCAGCATATTCGCATCGGGGTAACGTTTCCCTTGTTCCCAATTTGAGACAGCTTGGCGTGAAACGTTTAAGGCCTTCGCAACCGTATCTTGTGTAAGCGATCGTTTTTCTCGTAATCGTTTTAAATTATCATTAAGTTTCATAAAGCCTCCTCTAACTCACATTCTAAAGTAGCTTCACCGAATCGTAAAGACACATTTTGTTGCATCAAAGTTTTTCAAGGACCATAACACCAATTCCCAAAAGTCCCGTCAAAACAATAATCTTCGTAGGATCTAACTTAAATTTTCGTAAACCAAGGGTTGCGAATACAAATAGAATACCGTTTGAAACATCAAAATGACTTATATCGCGGAGACCTTCACCAAAAAACGCAGTAATAAGGATTGTAAGCCCCGCTGAAGCAATTAAAGCCACCACGGTAGGTCTTAGTCCATCCAAAACATTTTGAATGATGGTGATATCACTAAACTTGTAATAGATTGTCGCAAGAAGAAGGACAATTACAATTGAAGGAAAAACATTACCTAAGGTGGCCGCAACGGCACCTGGAATCCCTGCTACCCTTAATCCAACAAACGTAGCTGCATTCAACGCAATGGGTCCAGGGGTCATTTGCGATATTGTAATTAAATCCGTAAACTCGGTCATCGTAAGCCAACCATGACCGACGACCACTTGACTTTGAATGGGTGCAAGCGCTGCATAACCACCGCCAAAACTTACCAAACCAATTTGCATAAAAGAAATAAAAAGTTCCCAAAGAATCATTGTGACTCCTCTATCTTTCCACCTCGAGACAATGCCCCAACAATCCCTGCCGCAAGGATAATATAAAGGACATTAATCTTAAGGAAATATGCAGCAATAAATGACGTAACCATTATCACGATTGGTAAGGTTCGTTTAAGATTAAATACCTGCCGTGCCATCGTCATAACCACATCCACAATCACTGCCGCAACGCCCGCTTGCATCCCATGAAGTGCTGCATTCACAAACACATTGGATTTAAACTCCGCATAAAATTGAGAAATTATTGTGAGGAGAAATAAAGGTGGTAAAATGGTGCCGAGAATGGAAAATATCGCGCCCATAACCCCATCAACTTTATATCCAACTAAAATGGATGCATTCACCGCTAAAGATCCTGGAGAGGATTGCGCAAGTGCCATCAAATCCATCATTTCATCCTCATCAATCCAGCCTAATTCTTCCACAAATTTCGTTCGCATTAATGGGATGATAACATAACCACCCCCAAACGTAAATGCACTTAAGTGAAACGATGATTTAAACAATTTCCAATATACCTCTGATTTTTTCATAATTCACGACCTTCCACTGTTTACTATTCTATCGCGTATCTTTTCAAGATTGCAAATGCGAAAAAAAGAGCGTAACTCACGCTCTAATTATTTAACTAAATTTTCATAGATATCTTCCAGTTTTTGAACATTTATCCGCTCGTCAAACCCTTTTTCAATTAATTGTTCCCGAGTACTTCGACGCTCATAGTCTAGATGTCCCACAATATAATCAGCCCACTCATGGGGATTATCTATGGGTAGAAAATGAAAATGATCTGTGAGAGCACTTTGACGATCAATTGTATCGGATGCAAAGCATAAGAGTCCTGCCGCTTGAGCCTCTACCAGCACATATGGCAACCCTTCAAAAACGGAAGGGAGCAAAAAGACATCGAGAACTTGTAAAACATCCGGAATATCATCCCTTAATCCAAGGAACTTAACATGATCTTCAATTCCAAAATTTTTCACTTGCAATTTCACATCGTCAAACAACTCCCCTTCGCCTGCTAGTGCTAAGATTGCATTGGGTTTTGTTTTCACGACTTCATTAAACACTTCAATCAGAAATTTATGATTTTTTTGGAAGTTAAAACGACCGATATGACCAAATACCAATTGGTCATCCAAATTCAATGCTTTACGTAATCGTTTTCGTTTCGTTTCATTATACTCGTATTGTTCAAGATCAATTCCGTTATTCATAATTGTATATTCTAAATTAGGGTAGAGAAAATCGCCTGCTTCTTTTGAACACGCTAAAAGCACATCCGCATAATCAGGAATCTTCTTCATCAATTGATCCTTATATTTGATTAATAGAACATTGTCAACAAAATGACGACTCCCATGGGAATGTGAAATCATATAGGGAATTCCAATCTTACGAGCAGCTTGGAATATGAGTGGATTCAGTGCGTTCATATGACTGTGAATAATATCATATTGCTCTTTTTCTAACATTTTTAGAATTGTTTTACGTGAAGGATGTTTCCCAAAAAAATCATGGGGGGTTAATGGAATTCTAAAAATTTTACCCCCATGCGTAATGACTTCCTTATCGTAATAACCTTCCTTGCATCCAAAAACAAGAAAATCAATATGAACTTTTTTTGGATCAATATTTCGAAATACACTCATCATATATGCTTCAGTACCCGCTTTTTCAAGCGTTCCACCGTGGGCAAATAATACTTTAATTGGTTTCATAGACACCTCGAAAATAATCGTATCATTTAAAAATTACGATTGCAATGACCACAAAATACCACTTGACTGTTATTGCTTGACTTGATTGTAATATTCTATAAATTGATTCATGACCCCATCGATAAAGGTTACAGTCCCTTCATCAATTAACATCCCGGATTCATCAAATTTTGTATGTACAGCACCAATCAAGATATCATTGCCAGGTAGAAGCCACATAGGCATTGTATCAAGCACTGTATAGAGGTTTAGATAACCTCGTGCCCCAGCCGTTTGTCCCATCGAACAAGAAGCAATTAAACCCGCTTTATTCTTAAGTCCTGGTTGCGTACGGCTTGCCCAATCAATAGCATTTTTAATACACCTGATAATCCATGATTATATTCTGGCGTAATCATAAACACTGCATCCGCATCATGAATTTTGATTCATAACCTTTACCTTTCAGGTGTATCCGTTGGATTATCAAATCACCATTATAGTTTGGAACATCGATATCTAGTATTTCAATTTCCATCTGATCTGCATATCGTTTTGTATATGTTTTCCCAACATCATATTGTAAGAACCTTTACGTAAACTTCCAACCATCATCACAATTTTTATCATAGCATGTGCTCCTTTTTATTTATAGTATACGTGATTTTAAGGGTTCGTATTTGAAATCTGTATTAAATGTTAAATTAATGTGACGAAATGGTGTTTTTTAATTGATATTATCTTGCTCTTTCTATATGATAGTCTTAGCGTTTTAGAAGGAGGTCGAATCGATGAATCTAAAGCGATTTGTAGGCGATAAAGACTTTTATAAAAGGCTTTATTTATTGCAATTCCGTTAATGCTCAACAGCTTATCAGTACATCCGTAAACTTACTGGATAACTTGATGATCGGTCAGCTCGGGGACCATGCATTATCGGGTGTTGCCACCGTAAATCGTTACTTTATTATCGCTGTATTTGGAACAAATGGCGTGATTGCTGCATCAGCTGTATTTATGGCTCAATTCTTCGGAGCAAGAGACAAAGATCATATGAAGCAAACATTCCGTTTTCAATTCTAACATCAATGTTGATAATGAGTACATTCGTCATCCTCGCATTACTTTTCAGGAAATATTATCCGGTTCTTTGTAAAGGATCCAAAAGTAATTGAGCAAGGTATGAGATATATTTACGTATGTGCGTTGGCGTTTATTCCCAACCTATTTACATTGGCCATAGCGGGCTCAATGAGAGCAACTGGAGATTCAAAACTCCTCTTGTTGCAAGTGTTATTTCAATGATTACAAACTTTGTTTTAATTATTGTTTGATTTATGGTAACTTCGGTGCACCACGTCTTGGTGTACTAGGTGGTGCAATTGGAACGTTTATTGCACGATGTGTTGAATTAACATTTATCAGTTATTTCCTTGTTACGGGAAATTATGCGTTTAAGACACGCATTCGTGATATGTTTGATATCTCTAAAACAAAACGAATTACCGCCAAAGCCTTTCCCTTGCTTTAAATGAAGTATTGTGGGCATCAGGAATGGCATTATTACTTCGTTTCTATGCAACCCGTGGAGCGGAAGTTATTTCTGGTTACTCGATTGCGACTACGGTTTCGGATATGTTCTTCACCATGAATGCCGGTATGTCTGTCGCCATTACCATTCTTGTTTCTCAACCACTTGGAGCTAATAAACTCGACGAAGCGCGCGAAAACGGGTATCGCCTTATTGGATTTGGTGTATTACTCAATGCAGTCTTTGGCACCCTGCTTTTAGGTTCCACGTTCCTTATACCGAAAATTTATTCAGTATCGGCTGAAGCGATGTGGACCGCTCAAACATTCTTGAGAATTCAAGCACCATTATTTAGTATCTATGTGATTAATACAACATGTTACTTTATTCTTCGTGCTGGTGGTGATACACGTTCTACATTACTTCTGGACTCAGGGTATATGTGGTGTGTGAATTTGGTTGCGGTGGGCATTGCAACCTACACAACAGACTTAAGCATTCTTTGGCTTTATATTGTAGGGCAATCTACAGATATCTTAAAAATGATGCTTGCATTACGATTTGTGAATAAAGAAAAATGGATCGTAAATCTTGCGGAAGAAGAAAAGCAAGAAGAAGCATTTGTTTTAGAGTTTGAATCTTAATCGATCAATTGAAACGAAGAAAAACACCATCATAGTGAAAGGAACTGACCTAGTTCCAAATGATGGTGTTTTTTTTAATGATCTGGTTTTTCTTTTGCTAATTCAAAGGACACAATTTTAGAACCATTGGTTGTTATGATTACATGAGTTCCTTTAGTCAAGAATGCAAGTTCATCATTTAGAATAAGATTTGCTTGATAAATGGCTTCATCCCCTTCAAGACGAATGAGGTAATGCGTATTGCCATCAATGATAACTTGTTTAACATCTGAAACGACCCCGGTTTTCTCCACAATTTCTTCTGGAACAATACCTACTTGATTTCCCATAACATTGAGATAATTCTTCTCAGATAGTTGATAGGTGTCGCCTACGGCTGACTTGGTGTAATCTTGGTAATTAACCATTGAGAAACCACGAACTACACTCGATGTATCTTTGAGAGACATCACATATGTAGGGAATCCTCCAACGTTTTGTAGAATTGGTGTTGTTGGTGTATATCCTTTTTCTTGGATCGAACCAACTGAAGTCATTTCAGCCGCTGTAATGGAAACCCCTGGTAAATCCATTTGAAGCGTCTCTCCAGTTCGCTTATTCATAAATAAGAGCCCTGTTGTTGAACTTGAATCTAATTTTATGGGACGTATTCCAGTAAAGATATAGATCTCATCGTCGATACTTACATAGTTATAAGAACCTTCTTGCTGGTCTACAGCCATCACACCTTGTTGTTGCATGAAAGAATTAAAATAACCTCCCTTTAAAGTGAAATGATCTTTCGCATGCGATAACATCATATCCGTTGGATAAACGGAATCCACCCACTCTGGGATTTCATTGAGTTCATAACGTGCAGTTTCTCCAGTGACCGCATCCACAACAATCACAGCATCCATGTCTTTAGCGCCCCAAATCCCAACACGTTTTGTAATCGATTGAACAATCCAATAGGGATGTCCTGCATCGTCAATTTCAAAGTTCCAATCATCAAGATAACTAAATTTATGGTGTAAAGCCACATGACGACGTAGATCATATTGTAATGGTGCACCTGGGTAATATTTAATGGGTGCGGGTAACGTTACAATCTCTGACTTCGCATTCATATTTCCGTCCCTGTAGTTACAAGAACATAGTAGGGCACACCACTTGAGAAGTTCGTATATTTTTAAAAGTATCCGCATAAACAAACGGTGCAACACGCGCCATTTGCCTTGATAATTTATTTGGGTAAATTCATTGGTATTAATATCAAAACGCGATGATACCTCACTGAGTTCTCCCATTTTTTTCTCTGCCGATAACAACGCTGAGTCCTTATCTACATAAGAAACTTCAATATTATGATTTTCACCATAGAGATCTTTAAACTCTACTGGTTTTACTTGCTAATACATTTGCATAGCGTTTCGCATTAATCATACGTGATGATGTCACACTACCCACTAAGAAAACAATGGCAAAGATCCCTACGATGATGCCGAAGGTATTAAAGAACTTTTATAGTTTTCACGGTCGATAAACAGTATTCCAGCAATCACTAAGATAAATGTACTTAAATAGAGCATCGAGCCGATATCCATGTAGTGATATGTATTTCCAAACCAGATATCAAGTAGGATAAATACAATCACAACGATACCGATTTGTATTGATTTGCGTTTATTCATAGTAGAACCTCCATCTCCTTATATCTTAACGATTTCTCACACGCAGTGCAAATAAAAAAGCTAGATAACCTAGCTTTTTTATTCAACAGTACAAACCCCATCAGTACACATCATTGCATCATTTTTTTGAGCATTAAGCGTCTCAACATGTTGGAGCGCTGACTTAAATGTTTCAATAGGTTGAGCTCCTGATAAGGATACTTGGTCATCAATTACAAAGTGTGGAACACCTCGAGCACCAATCATCTGTGCCCATTGCTCGTCTTGACGAACACTTAATCCGTACTCATCAGATTCAAATGCATGTTTGATGCCTTCTGCATCAAGTCCAACTGAGACACCAAGTTCAATTAAGGCCTCAAGATCGTTTAAGTAAACACCTTTTGAAAAATACGCATCCATTAACTTTTCACTGTATTCATTTCCTAAACCTTTAAACTTTGCATACTGAAATACTTTATGTGCTTTAAATGTATTAGTATATTTCATCGCATCAAAATCATAGTTTAATCCAACTGTCTGAGCCATGGACCCTACACGTTCGTTATTCAATCGTGCTTCATCAACGGATATGTTATATTTTTGAGCCAACATTTCATGAATGTTTAAATCCGGTTGATCAACATAGTTTTGATCTAATTCAAAACTCATAAACTCTACTTCAATTTCTTTATCTAATTGCTTTATTGCTTCTTCCAAATGTCTTTTTCCCACATAGCAAAATGGGCAGACAAAATCGGACCATACTTGTACTTTCATCACATTCACCTCTAGATACATATTGTATCGACTAAGCGATTTGAGCGCCATCAATATGCCCCCCATGGTATAATATAACCAAGGAGGAATTATGAATAATACAATTAAACAACAACTCAACCATCGTACCATTCGTCAATTTACGGATGAACCCATTTCTCAAGAAATTATTGATACGTTGGTTTCCGTCGCTCAAGCGACATCCACAAGTAATTACATGCAATCTTATTCAATTATTAGCGTAACGGATAAAGCAAAGAAGAAAGCAATCGCAACTATAGGCGCACAACCTTATATCGAAAACGTTGGTCACTTATTTATTTTTGTGATTGATCAACATCGTAATGGGAAAATTGCACACGAAGGAAATATCGACGACATCGAAGTCCTTGAAACATTTGATCGTATGATGATTGGATATACCGATGCGATTCTCGCTGCACAAAACACAATGTTAGCTATTGAGAGCCTTGGCATGGGTGGGGTATTTTTAGGAAGTATTCTCAATGATGCTCAAGCAATCATCGACTTATTAGAGTTGCCTGAATATGTTTTCCCTGTACTGGGACTTGGTTTTGGTTATCCGAATCAAAAGCCTCAGCTCAAACCGCGAATGCCACAACAACTCATGCATTTTGAAAATACATATCCTAACATGGATGCAATTACCGATGCGATGCGCGACTATGACGAGACGGTTACAGAATATTATGACTTACGTGATGCAAACAAACGCATCGACTCATTCACAAATCAGATTAAACAAAGCATGAGTCGACGACATCCTGGACGCATGCAGTTAAAAGATGCGATGCATAAACAAAAGCTCGGTCTAAAATAAAAAAAGTCTATCACTTGGAACTGACCTAGTTCCTTGGGACTAAAGAAAAAAACCAAGTTAGGATGAAGTTAACCGATAATTTACGGGAGATTGATATCCTAGCTTTTCTTGTATTCGATTTTCATTGTAATATTTTAAATAGTTTATCACAGTTTGTGATACAATTTCAGTAGAACCCTTTAGTTCTGGGTTTAATTCGAATGTTTCACACTTTAGCGAGGCATGAAACGATTCGATAGGAGCATTATCAGCGGTGTACCCTTACGGGACATACTCATGGTAATGCTTTTATTTTACTTTGAGTTGATACTCTTTTGATGTATAGACACTCCTTGATCAGAATGAAGAATACATGGCTGAACGATATCCGGAAGTTGATTTAATGTATCAACCACATTCTAGGTTTTGTCTGTCACTCAATGTAGACGCAATAATCTCACCATTATATAAATCCATGATCGTAGATAAATAGAGCATCTTATGGCCATAAGGGATGTAAGTGATATCTGTCACCAATTTCTCTAGAGGAAGTAGTGATTTAAAGTCGCGATTAATGATATTGGGCATAATGATCTTCGGATTTTGTTTTCGATACCGTTTGACCTTAACACGGCATTGACATTGGTGTTTCTGCATTATCTTTTGAACAGTGTTCTTATTGATAATTCTTTCTTTTCGAATTAATGCAGTTATTTTTCGATATCCATAACGAAATTTATTTTCTTTACAAAGTTCAATTACTAATGCTTCATTGACAGAATAATTATTAGACTCTAGTTGCTCTTTTTTAGTCCAACGGTAATACGTTGACTTAGGTACCCCAAAAAGATTCAAGATATCTTTAAGAGATACAGTGTTGCGATACTCTTCAACGAGCTTGATGATTATTTCAGGAACCACATCCTTTCTCTTTCAAATACTTTTAATAGTTCAATTTGTTGCTCAAAGATTTAATTCTAAGTCTTTGTGTTTCTTCGACCGTGTCTCCTTCAGGCCCTTTTCAAAAGTATATTGCTTGCCTACAGGTTGAGAAAATCGATAGTGTTCACCATTTCGATACCATCTCCACCATGTTTTGACTTGTGTTACATTTTTTATTCCAAGTTCAGTCTGAATAAACCTGCTTGAGTAGCCTGCCAATTTCATTTCTATAACTTTCATCTTTGTCTCATAGCTATGCATAGTTCGTGTTCCCATATAAAAACCTCCTATATTGAACTATTTTACAATAATTCTCATACAAGAGGTTTTTTTCTTTAGTCCCACGGAACTAGGTCAGTTCCTGTTTTAAATACGCTACTGATTTTCGTTTTTTTTCTTTTTATTCATAAGCATTAAGACAAATCCTAGAACAACAAGGCCACTTGCAAGAAGTACGGGTGTACTCTCGACTGCAATACCTGTTGATGGAAGGGATGAACCCTTGGATTCTGAATGCGTTCCGTTCTCAGAACCGTTACTTGATTCTTGATTGGAACCGTTATTCGATCCATTGCCATTACTGCTATCAACCGTAATATTTAAGTTGACATTCTTGCTCATGGTTTTCATAAGTCCAAATGTCATTGGATCTTTTACGCATGTTTCTTCATCAATAAAGTCACCATCAATCGCGTATGTCAACTCAATATCATAGTTACCGGGTGCAAGTTTCTCAACATCAATTGATCGGTAATCAACTTCTGCTAATTCTGCTTCTTCACCGGTATCCAGATTGATCAGTTTTCCTTCAGCACGGTTGATAATTTCTTTTTCGAGCGTACCGTTTGCTTTAAATGTCTTGAATTCGGTCATTGTCATGTTTAAATCATGACCTACAACTTCATAACGTGCGGATACACGACCTAATACCGTGACCTGAACACCCTTCGCTTCAAAGACAAAGTTATGGTATCCAGCGGTTTGAGGTAGTTCGCCAACAAGTTTAATATCTTGAACATCAACTGCATTTCCCGCAGCATCAAATGCAGTAACACCTGCTGCGATACGCACGGAATCTTGTGTCATATGCTTCATTTTAATTTCAAAGTTGTTTGCGTAAATTGAACCGGTTCCAGGAACAACAGTACCGTTGTTGTAAAGCGTTGCTACTACACTCAGTGTCGACGTTTTTCCGAGGTCACTTGTTGCTTCGAAAGTAACTGTATGGTTACCCAATGACTGTGGAAGGTCTGTAAGTACTGTAATATCTGTAATCGGTGTGATTTGCGTTGGATTTGATACATCAAATGCTTCAACTCCTGAATTTGCAATCAGTGCTTCCGTAGATACATCATCAAGCAACATTGAGAAATCATGAGCATTCATAGCAATCTTATTCACATTATCAATCACATCGAAGACATGGGCAACGACCGTAATCTGTGTCCCCTTCAACGTCGTAAATGTAATGTTATGATCACCAATTGTTGTGGGTAAATCTGAAACGGTAATGGTATCTAGATCTAACGGAAGTGCTGGATTGACACTAATATCGTAGGCTTCTAAACCGGATAATTGTTTTACATTAATCTCATTCACATAAGATAATTGAATTACGAAGTCATCGGCGTTCATTGCTTCTTTATTTTCTATATTTACAGAGCTGTAAACATGAGCCGTAACTTCTTTTGACGTACCTTGGTCCGTTTCAAATTTTACAGTGTAATCACCCGTACCGGTAATCGCATGCGTTACTTTTGTAATCTCAATTTCTTTAGGTTTTCCACCCAATACGATGAATGCTTTGGCTTGCGCATGCTCAATAAGATTTTTATCATTGACATCCTCAAGTTGAATATCGAAGTCATGAGCATTTATGGATTCATTTGTATTTGGATCAAATTTATCAACTACATTGACGGTAATGGTCTCAACATTTGAACCCAATCCCGCTTTATCGATAACTTGAATTTGGAATTGGTAGCGACCAATTTCATTCCCTTTTACCGACCCAAAGTCGATTGTAGTTTCTTCAATTCCTGTCATATCACCATTATCGGTAAAACTTGGATTGATTTCTTGTTTAAGGTCCGCATAGGTTAAACCATCGGTCTTTTCAAGCACTACCACATTCTTAGCGATTGTTAAGATTGGTGCAGTTGTATCCTTTACCGTTACTTTAACGGTTACAAATTTTGTATTGCCTGCACCATCTGTTGCAGTGATTGTGACGTTTACACCAATTGCATTTGGTGTCTTTTGGTCAACGCCAATGGTATCAAAGTCTGATGACACGGTAACATTACCACTGTTATCTGTTGCATTCACATTCACAAGCCCAAGGAATGCACTTTCATTAAGATCGGCATCGCTCGAGTTTAAGACTAAGCTTGACTCCGCTGTAATTTCTGGTTTCACATCATCCACCAAGGTTACAGATACAGCGAATACTTGTGTATTGTTTGAAGCGTCTGTAGCTTTAAGTGTCACAACAACACTTCCGGGTTTTGACTGAATTGCTTGCGTTAGCTTGATGTCAAAGTCAGATGTTGTTACAGTCCCAAGTGAGTTATCCGTAACATGATATTGAATTAGTGCTAAGAACTCTGCTTCTGTTAGCGGCTTGGAGTTGTTGATGTTTACCGCATTTAACGTTTCAGATCCAATGGTTGGAGCCAATGTATCAACCGTTGTAAATTTGATTGTTTGTTTGACTTCATTGTCATCTCGATCTTTTACCGAGTATTCTACATTTTGTATTGCACCCAATACTGATGTATCAAGTGTAGATGGTGTAATCACAACATTAGAAGGATCAATAGGACCATCTTCATTATCCGTAACACTCGCAATATAATCACTAAGATTTACCGATGTGTTAATTTCCACATCCGCCACGATTTTTTGAAGCGTTAAGACTGGAGGGGTATTGCTTGTAACAGTAACTTGAATCGTATCACTTGCGGTATTACCGTAAATATCAGTAACCGTTACAGTGATATCTGCAGTTCCTACAGCTTGCCCAGTAACACGACCGGTTGATGATACAATTGCCACACTTTCCTTACTTGAAGTAAAGGTCATTGATTCTTTAATTGAATTAAAGAAATCTGGTGTAATGGTTGTAGCAAGATCAATTTCCTTTTTCGCTTTAACAGTTTCAGATGATTTATCAAATTTAACCGTTAATTGCGTGAGGTCGTAGTCAATAACACCGACTGTAATTTGTCCAGATTGTGTTGATGTTGGATCAATAGACGATACAAGACCAGCATTTGGTCCTTTCACATCGACATCAGAATCTTTCATGCCATCATTACCTTGGCCTTTTAGTGTAAACATTTGATTACTTCCTAATACACCATTGAAGTTTACTTGGTAATCACCATTTCCTAAATCACCAAAAGCATACGTTCCATCTGCATTCGTGTTCATCGTTTTCACGGAAACATAGGCTCCGTTTGTATCTTTTTTCAAAAGTTCTACGGGTTTGCTTCCAAGTCCAACTTCTGAACCGTCCATGATCCCATTCTTGTTTGCATCAAGGAATACAAGACCTTTAATTTCTGCAATTTCTAAATTAGCACCAACACGTGATCCGGATGACCCCCCAACAGTTCCTGCATCAAATGAGTAGAATGGCATAAAGTCATTAATTTTACCCAATTTGCCAATTGCGGTTGCAGGTGTTTCATCCACAACATAGTCCATCACAAGCACGGCACGTTCTCCACTTTCAACCGATCCGCTTGTATTTTCGAGTCGAATCATGGTTGTATTGGGGTTAAAGGATGTACCGTAGGCTGCACCTAAATAATTAGCTTCTGTTGTTGCATCGGTAGAGTATGTTAGTTTATAACTTGAACCTTTTTCTATCGAAATGTCAGCACCATTCTTATCGTAAATTTCAATTTTTGGTACTGCATTCAGTTTCATATTCCATGCGAATGGTGTCGATTGGAAGTTCTTTCCGAAATCATTACCCTCTTTTGGTACTGGAATATATACTGCGAATCCATTGATTGGAACATTTTTATTGTTTAATAAATCAACGGTATAGGTCGCTTCTGTACCTGGTGTAAATGAAACTGCTGTTTCCGGTTTCGTGATATCAAATGAAGGACGACGAATATCTCCTTTAGGTTGGGTATACGTATCAATAATTAACTCTTCACGCGAAATAATATTTAATTGGGTAGCTTTCGCGGGCATAATGCGTTCTGTTACGTCGTTATCATTATTGATATCGTCAGTATCCGCAACAGATCCAGGTTGCCCGGAAACATTTGAAACGGTCCAATTTTTATCCAATTTCCAGAATCCTGCTTTATTTAGCTCATAAATACCACCAGATTTAATATTGGTGTTTAAGTTAAAACGAACATAAGGCAATACTGGTAAATAACTGTCTTTATAGTTTGCACCAAAGACGCCTGAGAATTGTACTCTTAATGCACGTTGTCCTGTAGCATTAATTGTGTAAATCTCTGAAGTGTAATCAGAACTTCCTATCGCTTTATTTGATGCCCACACTTTAAATGTGCTCATATCAATTTGTGTATTTTCTGGGATGATAAAGAAGAATTCTGGATCAATTATACCAAATGAGTTGGCACCATTATCGTAGTAATATTGCTCTGAGAGGTTAAATTGTAACGTTGTAGTGTCTCCCGCATTCACAACTTTACCGTCGTTGTTTGGAAGCATACGTACATGTGGCTTCGCAATTCGACTTACGACTTGAGTTTCTGAAACGACAGACTCTAAATCTTCGGTTCCATCTGCAAGGCGCGCAAATACTTTTACAGTAACATTACCGGCAGCAGCACCATCTTTTAGACGTCCAATGATATTTCCATATTTGCTATTTGAAAGATAGTCAGCAGATCGATATGCTTTTGGAATATCATTCATCTCAAATACAACGCGTGTAAAGTACTCATCCGCTTGGAGACCCAGGATTGTTTGGCTTACACCAGTCATACCTGCAGAGTTCAAGCCTACAATTTGACTTTTATTCGCTTCTCGAAGCGAAGTGTTCTTATTGGTAACATAGAATACCTTTTTAACATTTTTAACGCCACCTGGAGCTAAAGCTGCTTTAACTTCTAAATTCGCATCAAAATCTAATTGAATAATTTGATTTGTTTTGACTGTTGTATTGTCGTTTAAAATTGAGTAACGAACAAGACTGTTACTAAAGTCTTCGTGTTGATTCACAAAGGGTGTTTTATCTGTTCGCAATGTTAATTTATTTGGAACTGTTTCAGGATCAATAATGTTTAGTGAAGCTTTAGGGACATCTTTATCCGTAACCTTAATGACAGCGCCATCGTAGGTATTTATTTCGAAATATGACTGATCCGAAGCATAGTAAAATCCTTCAGCTAAATGACCATATTTTAAAGGTACAGTAAATAGCTGTGAAGTTGAACTCGATAGATTATCTGCTGATAAAACAATTTTTCCGATTGAATCATCTTTAGATACAACTGTTTGAGTAAGTTGTGTGTCATCAATTGTCGTTCCAATTGGATAATACATGGTAGTTGTAATGTTTTTTACAGCAAAGCGTGTTTGATTAAAACGACCATCACGACTTACACGAGGATTCCCCATTATCAATGTGTCTGTATCACCTTTTGATACTGTAGCATGAAAGTTTGAAGACGGCGCACGCAAGAGGTAAGAAACCTTTTCTACGGTTGTATGAGAAAATGATTTCATATCTGCAAGATCGCCATTTTTAAATGCTTCTACTTTAATCGCATCGGTAAATGTTTTGGGTCCATAGTAAATTTTTTCATCTACTTTAACGGTAATCATACGTTCTAACTCAACAATTTGAGTTGTATCGCTGACTTTATAGACAATTTGCCCATTAAAGGATTCGTAATACGTTGGTTCTAATTTTTGTGATTCTGTAATAACACCATCAACCAGTGTACCATTCATCGAATATTCTGGAGTACCACTTTCTGGTGATCCTTTAACGGGATAGGAAACGACTTCCATTCCTTCAGGAACGTTAATTCGAATCTCTTTACCGGTTGAGTTATTGTCCTTGAAATCAACCTTTACATTAATCTGATGTTGTTCTCCCGCTTTCCATTCAACAGAAGGATCATAGTCCACAACTTCTAAGGTAATATCCGCATCACCCAATGCATCCACCGAAACTTCAGGTGCCTTAACATCCTCCGTTTGTGTTAAGGGTGCTTCAGAATTGGTTTCTGGCTCTACTTCTGTGATTTCATCAACATTTACACTAAATGTAAGTGTTTCTTCACGGTTAATTGCTTCCGCATCATCTTGAGCTTCCTTGACCTCTTTTGAATACGTTAACTCAAATTCATAGTCATCATTTTCTGAAATTTTAATTTCATACTCATCCTCTGAATCATTGCGTAGCGAAAGTTCCTCTTTCTCCACACCTTCTTTTTTTGAGTTTTTTGATAAGTGAGAAATCTCCTTTGGAGTATCTTTCTTCTTATCTTCGAGTTTGATTTTTAAATCTACTGTAAGATTCGTAGGGTTTAGTTTCTTATCAACGCCCACTTTATAGTCGTCATTTCCCAAATCTGCATCCATCGCAAATGTTGGGGCCATTTCAAATGATGACATCATGAGAACTGCTGATAAGAATGCTACTAAATTTTTCTTAAATCCCGCCATATCTTTTCCTACTTCTGACACACCGCAGTGCGCTTATGTATGAATCTTAAAAGAGAATGAACGCGTTAAGCTGGATATGTCACAAACAAAACTATATTTGTCATGAATAAAAACGGGATTTATGTAGATAGTGAAGATGAAAAGCGTTCGTGAACAAGATTGTGAAACAGCCTTAAATCCTTTAATAAGTGGGTTTGTGTTTTTTCGTATATGAATCATGTTCACATAACCATCTCATTAATCTACACAAATTGTTCACAGTGATTTACGTTTTAATGGATAAATTCCATGAAATAATTCATAAATTTAATTTTATTACATGTATACGTATTTCGAAACATCAAGACCTTCATATTCTTTAAAAACAGTAAATTAAATCATAAAAAGAGGTGACATTTATGAAAAATACTATTTGTAGAAGATGATGTTGAGTATTCAAACTTTATCACTGAACAACTTTTAAAAGTACCCTATGAGGTCGATTGTGTCTATAGCGGGATTGATGCCATGGAACACTTAGCGTTAAACCAATATGATTTATTGCTTACGGATCTAGAGTTAGATGTATTAGATGGATTGCGCTTGGTAGATTCTGCACGAAAATGGCACCAGGAACCCGTTCCATTATTCTGACAGGAAAACCAAGCAATCACACTGAACTTGAATCCTTGAAACTTCATGCTGATCTCTACATTGAGAAATCAAAAGCTTAAAAGTGATTCTACACTATATCGCCAATATTTTGGAACGCGAAAGTTTACCAATCACACATGTTTCTTTCTTCAAGTGTTGAGAATATCATGATGGACCTAAGAAACCGTACGGTATATAAAGAAAATGTATCTTATAAGTTAACGCCTACAGAGTTCAATCTACTTGAATATTTCTTGAATCATAAAACACATTGGTTATGCGTGAAGATTTATTGCGCGCTGTATGGGCTGAAGAACCGACAGCTGACAATATCCGAAAGGTTGATGTTCATCTTAAAAATTTAAGAACTAAAATGGGAATCTTTTCGATTGTTTCAGTAAGAGGGGCTGGATATAAGTGGAATGAAGGCTCTAAACGAAGTACGTGGGTCGGGGTTGTTTAACACTTGCCTATGCCGTGCTCATCGTTGTATACATTCTTAATCTTGTGAATTTCCCTCAACGCTATCAAGGAAAAGAATACCGTGCACCAAATGGAACAACGTATTAGT